>CALVYB010000006.1 GCA_944371955.1 uncultured Bacilli bacterium | reverse complement strand
GTGACATATAATATTACTGCTGGGACATTTTTGCAAGTTAACACTTAAGACATTATCACAAATTAATCATATTTTAATAAATAAAACTTTATTTATTATTTACAAACTTATTTCTTTGTATTAAAATGTTTGTAGCGCAATAAAAGTACTAGAAACAGGTCAGGACTGGAAAGTAGCAGCCTTAATAGTCAACTTTTATGTGCGCTTTTATTTTGAGGTGGATTATGAATTTTAAATATATGGATATGGCTATAGAAGAAGCAAAAAAAGCTTATGAAGAAGATGAAGTGCCTGTGGGGTGCGTAATTGTTAAAAATAATCAAATATTAGCTATGACTCATAATATGAAAGAACAAATGAAATCTGCTACAAAACATGCAGAAATTTTAGCTATAGAAGAAGCTTCTTTTAAGATTGATAATTGGAGGTTAGATGGTTGCGATGTTTATATTACTTTAGAACCGTGCCCTATGTGTGCTAGCGCCTTGAAACAAGCAAGGGTTAGTAACATTTTTTGTGGATTATCTAATTCTGATTCTAAAAATTATGAAATAGTTTTAAAAATTTTATCGCCTGACAAGAATAATGCGAGTGTTACTATTGTTAATGATTTGGCTGTGGAAAAAGTTAATAGAATTATGAAAGACTTTTTTAAAAATAGAAGAAATAGTTAAAGGATTTCTTCTTTTTTTATGTTATAATATAGATGTTTGTTGGAGGTGCATATATGTATCAAGCTTTATATAGAAAGTATAGACCACAGACTTTTGATGATGTAGTTGGACAATCCTCTATTGTCAAGGTCTTAAAAAACTCAATAGAGCAGCATAAATTTTGTCATGCTTACATGTTCTTTGGGTCTAGAGGTACTGGAAAAACTTCTTTGTCTAAAATTTTTGCCAAAGCTATTAACTGCTTAGAACCTATCGATGGTAATCCCTGTGGAAAATGTAATAATTGTTTAGCAGCAAGTGAAAAAGAGTGCGTGGATATTTTGGAAATTGATGCTGCTTCTAATAATGGTGTGGATGAGATTCGAGAATTGCGTAATAAGATTAATTTAGTACCCGCTGAATTAAAATACAAAGTTTATATAATTGATGAAGTTCATATGTTATCTATAGGAGCCTTTAATGCTTTGCTAAAAACATTAGAAGAACCTCCTAAACATGCGGTTTTTATTTTAGCAACTACTGACCCTCAGAAAGTGCCGGAAACTATCATTTCTCGTTGTCAATGTTTTTCATTTCAGAGAATTTCTACAGATATGTTAATTCGTCGCTTGGAATATGTTTGCAATTGTGAAAATATAAAAATTGATAGCGAAGTGTTAAAGGAGATTGCTATATCGGCAGATGGAGGGATGAGAGATTCTTTGGGGATGCTTGATAAATTGAGTTCTTATACTGATGAGTTGATTACCATGGATACTTATACTGAACTTAATGGGCTGATTACAAAAAAAGATTTAAAGATGTTTTCTGATTATATATTTAGTTGCAATTTTAAGAATGTGTTATCTCAAATTGCTCAATTTAATGATAGTGGAAAAAATTTAATTCAAATTATTTCGCAATTTATGTATTATTTGAGAGATTTATTGGTGGATTATTATACAAATTTTAAAAGTTGCGACTACGATATTATTCTTGTGGAAAGATTGATAACTATTATTAACGAAAAAATGTTCGATATTAAAAAGAGCGGTAACCCTAAAATTTATATAGAAATATTATTGTTAAATTTTATGTCTTCAATTAGTGATGATGATGCACCTTCGAAAGAAAATAAGATTATTTCTAATACTGGTAAGCACATATCATCTTATGAGACAAATGTTGAAGCTCCCAATGCTGCTCAAGAGTCTATTACATTGCCTGATAATAAATTTGATATTAATGATAGTCAAATTGAAAAAAAAGATTTTATACGTGACACTATTAATTCAGACAATAAAGATTGTTCTACTTTGAGAAGCGTTGGTGATATTTTAAATTTAGAAGAAATTATGACTATTCGAATTAATAATGCTTTTGCTTTAGCAAATAAGCAAATATTAGCTCAAGAAGTGAGAAATTTTAGTGTTTTGAATGATTATACTTTTGACCAGCAAATTGGATATTTAGTATGTGAAATATTGAATTCTAAGTTTAGAGTGGCCAGTGAAGATATCATTGTTCTTAGCTATGAATATGATTCTATAGTGCAACAAAATTTAGATCATTTGGAACAAATGGAAGATGTTTATAGTAAACTGACTGGTTCTTCTAAAAAATTTGCTATTATTACAGATAAACGCTGGGATGAACTAAAAGCTGAATATATAAGTCGTTTAAAAAATGGTGAACATTATGAAATTAAAGATGAACCAGAGAAACAGTTTAAAAAAGAAGAAACTAATGATATAATGTTAAATGATGCCACTTCTATATTTGGCGATATAGTAGAATTTGATTAAAAGGAGAAGATTTATGAATATACAAGCAATGATGAAACAAGCTCAAAAATTACAGAAAGACATGATGAATGTAAAGGAAGAAATTGATTCTAAAGAATTCGTAGGAGAGAGTTCTTTAGTAAAAGTAACTTTAAAAGGTACAAAAGAGATTGTTAAAGTAGAAATTGATAAATCTAACGCTTTAGATGCGGAAGATTTGGAAATGCTAGAAGATATGATTATGGTAGCAGTGAATGAAGCTATGAAAAAAATAGATGAAGAAACAGAAAAGAAAATGGGAAAATTTGGTAATATACCTGGATTGTTTTAAACGTAATTTATGTATCCTGAAAGTATTAAGAATTTAATAGAATCTTTTAAATATTTACCAGGTATTGGTGAAAAAACTGCTGAACGTTTAGCTTTTTCTGTTTTTGGATTGGAGGATGAACAAATCGAACTTTTTTCAGATAGTTTGATTAAGGTAAAAGAAAAAATTCATCCTTGCCCAATTTGTAACACATTTACTGATACAGACCTTTGCTTTGTTTGCTCTGATGTAGGTAGAGATAAAACCATTTTATGTGTCGTAGAGGATACTAAAAATGTATTTTTGTTTGAAAAATTAGGCATGTTCCATGGTATGTTTCATGTTTTAGAAGGATTGATTTCTCCTCTTGATGGCATAAATCCTGAGGATATTGGATTAGATAAGCTGATTGATCGAATAAAAAAAGAACAATTTAAGGAAGTTATTTTTGCTTTTCGTCCTAGTATTGAAGGAGAAACCACTGCTTTATATATCAAGAGGGTTTTGGAAGGTATGGGAGTAAAAGTTACTCGCCTTGCTAGCGGCGTCCCTATGGGAGCTGATATGGAATATGTTGATAGTCTTACTTTAGAACGAGCTTTGAATGATAGAAAAGAAATAGAATAAAAGTTTTGTTTTTTCATATTGTTTATCGAGGAGATAATGATATGAAAAAAATAGTTGGAATTGCGAAAAAAATTGTTATAAGTGGCTTCTTTTTATATGGTTATAATTTAATTGCTGTCAATTTTAATATGATTTTACCAATTAATTATGTAACTTTGTTTTCTGTTGCTTTTTTAGGAGCTCCGGCACTAATCGCATTAGTGTTATTTAAAATTTTAATTTTATAATGGGTGATATTTATGAATGATTTAACTTATGTACAACAACGGTTTATTAATTATACTGAAAAAATTATGCAATCTAATAAGTTATCTCATTCTTATTTAATAGAACTAGGGGATTACTCTTTAGAGTTTCCTCTTGTTTTATTGTTTGTAAAAATGATTTTATGTCCTAAATATATTAATGTGGCAACTAATTTGAATTGCCATTATTGTAATAATTGTAGATTGATAGATCAAAATGTTTTTCCTGATTTGCAAATTATTGAAGCTGAGGGTAATCAAATCAAAAAGGGTCAGCTTTTATCTTTGAAGGATGAGTATCAAAATAAGTCTTTAATTGGTCAACGAAGAGTCTATATTATTAAAAATGCGGAAAAATTAAATCCATCTTCTGCAAATACTATCTTGAAATTTTTAGAAGAACCAGAAGAGGGAATTATTGCTATATTACTTACTAATAATCGTTATCAAGTGTTGGATACCATTTTATCTAGGTGTCAGATTTTATCTATTTTAGATGATTCTGATTTGGGTGATATTGATGAGAATATTATAACTTTTATGAAATATCTCGTTCATCCTGAAGATTTGTTTGTTTATTATAAGAAAATTTTTGATTCAACATTGTCAGATAAGGAAGTTGCAAAAAAGATGTTCTTTTTGGTTGAAAAAGTTCTTGTTAATTATTTGTCAATTAAATCTAAAGAAAAGGAAAACGATTATTTGTCTTTCTTAGATAGTATTGATTCTAATGTTCTTTTATCTTACATTACTATTATAGAAGAGGAAATTCCTAAATTAGTGTATAATATAAATTATAAATTATGGTTGAATTGCATTTATTCTAGATTTGTGGAGGTGAGGTAGATGAGAAAAGTCGTTCAAGTTATGTTTCCTGTTACAAAAGTATTTTCATATTTTGATTCTGATGGATTTGATTTGGTTGTTGATGATTTGGTAATCGTTGAAACCGAATCTGGAATGGATTCTGGTATAGTAAAAAAATCAACTTATAACGAGGAAGATGAAAATTTACCTGATTCTGTAAAAAAAGTTATTAGAAAAGTGTCCGTTGAGGATCGAAAAGTTTTATCTGAAAATAATGATAAGTCAAAGAAAGCCTTAGAAATTGCTAGAAAGTATAGTGAAGATTTAGATTTAAATATGAGTTTTGTAGATTGCTATTATACTTTTGATAAGAGTCAGTTGATTTTTTCTTTTGTTGCAGATAATAGAGTTGATTTTAGAGAATTAGCTAAAAAGTTAGCACAAAAATATAAAACTCGAATTGAACTTAGACAAATTGGTGTGCGTGATAAAGCTAAGAAAGTAGGAGGGTTAGGACCTTGTGGATTATTCTTATGTTGTCATACATTTTTGACGGATTTTAATAGCGTATCTATTAATATGGCTAAGAACCAATTTTTGGCTTTAAATCCTTCTAAAATTAATGGAATTTGTGGAAGACTTTTATGTTGTCTCGCTTATGAGAATGATTTATATTCAGAATTAAAAGAAGGATTCCCTAAGATGGGAAGTATGGTAAAAACTGAATCTGGTATAGGAAAAGTATCTTCTATTGATGTTTTTAAAGGAACTTTTCAAGTAGATTTAAAAGAAAAAGGAATTATTGAGTTGAAAAAGGAAGAATATTATGGAAGTATTGAATGACATCTTAGGCTATGCAAATCGTAAAATTTATCAAAACACAGACTTTTTCTCCTTTTCATTGGACAGCGTAATGCTATCTAATTTTGTTACCATTCGTTTACGGGATAAAAAAATACTTGATCTTGGTACAGGAAATGGAGTAATACCTCTTATTTTATCTATTCGTACGGATAAACCTATTGTTGGGGTTGAAATTCAGAAATCTTTAGTTGAGTTGGCCCAAAAGTCTGTTAAATATAATAATCTTGAATCTCAAATTTCTATTATAAATTCTGATATGAAAGATTATGTTATGCTTGATACAATCGAAAAGTACGATGTGATTACTTGTAATCCTCCATATTTTAGAGTAAATGAGAAGAACTTTTTTAATGAGAAAGAAGAAAAAATGATTGCGAGACATGAAGTGTGTATATCATTAGATGATGTTATTCATGTTGCATCTAAATTGTTGAAAAATAATGGTAATTTTGCTATTGTTCATCGTACGGATAGATTATTAGAAATCTTTGATTTATTTCGTAAATATCATATTGAACCTAAAAGAATTCGATTTGTTCATGAAATGGTAAAAAAAGCTTCCACTTTAGTATTGTTGGAAGGAACAAAAAATGGAAAGTCCGGTTTAAAGGTAGAAAATCCATTTATTATGTATACAGACAACGGTGACAAAACGGAGGAATATGAAGAGTTTTTATTGGAGGTTAAGCATGAGACAGAGTAGTTATGACGGAAGTGCCAGTTTATATTTGATTCCAACTCCGATTGGAAATTTGGATGATATTACAGTTCGTGCACTTAAAGTTTTAGATATGGTAGATTTTATTTTATGCGAAGATACTAGAGAGAGTAGTAAATTATTGAACCACTTTCATATTAAGAAGAGGCTTGTTAGTTGTCATGAATATAATGAAGATAAAATAAAGGAATATATTATTTCAGAATTAAAAAGTGGTAAAAATATAGGATTAATTACTGATCAAGGTTCTCCAATTGTTAGTGATCCAGGATATGTAGTTTGTAAGGCTGTGATAGCCAATCATTTAAATGTTATTGCCCTTCCTGGAGCAACTGCTTTTGTTCCAGCGTTAACTTCTTCTGGTCTTTCACCCTCTCCCTTTTTATTTTATGGTTTTTTACAGACTAAAGAATCTAAAATTAAAAAAGAGCTTATTAGCTTAAGTAAGTTACCTTATACATTGATTTTTTATGAGGCACCACATCGGATAGAAAAAACTTTGGGGTATATGTTAGAGGTTTTTGGTAATCGTAATATTAGTATTCATAGAGAAATTTCTAAATTGCATGAAGAAATTTGTCGTGGTACAATACAAGAACTTATTCCTATTGTTTCAGAGTTAAAGGGAGAGTTTGTAGTAGTAGTTGATGGTAATCATGATGATATTGATTATTCTACTATGTCTATTTTAGAACATATTAATCTTTATTTGGATGATGGTACTAGTGAAAAAGATGCTATTAAAATTGTTGCCAAAGAAAGAGGCGTGGCTAAGTCGATTGTATATAAAGAATATCATGAGAATAAAAAATAAATTATTTCCCGGGAAATAATTTTTAGTTAGAGGTGACGTTATGAAAATTATTGTAGGATTAGGTAACCCAGGTCGAGAATATGATGGTACTCGACATAATGTTGGTTTTTCTTTTTTAGATTATTATTTAAATTATAAAAATATTATTGTAACTTGGAAAAATAAGTTTCAAGGTCTTTATTGTGAAATTAATTTAAATAATGAAAAAGTTATATTTATTAAACCTCAATCTTATATGAATTTATCTGGTACTGTTATTTCACAATTTATTAACTTTTTTAAGGTAGGTGTTTCTGATTTATTAATTATTTCAGATGACTTAGATTTGAATGTTGGTAACTTTAAGTTAAAAGACAAAGGTTCTTGCGGTGGACATAATGGATTACGCAATATTGAGTCATGTATTCATACTCAACAGTATAAGCGATTGAAGATAGGAATTTCTAATGATAAGTCACGAGAGACTAAAGATTATGTTTTGGGTAGATTTTCTAGAGAAGAAGAAAAACAATTACAAGAATTATTTGAGTCTTTAGTTGATGTTCTTGATGATTATTTTGTATTAGATTTCTTGTCTTTAATGAATCGCTATAATCGTAAAAATAGGTGATATTATGAATATTTTAGAGCAGATTGGAACTGTAGAATTAAAAAAGAACATGGGTATTACAGGTGTTACCGATGAATTTTTTTGTGTTCTATTATATGCTGCTTTTCAAAGAGAGAAAAAAAATATTCTAGTTGTTGTTAATTCTTTATATGAAGCAAATCAATTGTATTCTTCTTTGTCTAATTATACAGATAATGTTAGTTTGTTTCCTATGGATGATTTTTTAACTAGTGAAGCTTTGGCAGTTAGTCCGGAACTTCGTTATAATCGTTTGGAAACCATTCATAAAGTTTTAGAACAACCTAATATTGTTATTACTAATTTGATGGGATATTTAAGATTTTTACCAACGAAAGAAAATTATCAACAGTTCTTTATAGATTTAAGCGTTGGAAATACAATTAATCCACAAGAATTAGTGGAAAAATTAGTTCAAGCTGGCTATACGCGTGATACGATTGTTAATAAAACTGGTGAATTTGCTGTTAGGGGCTTTATTATTGATGTTTTTCCTGTCGAGTATGAAAATGCTGTGCGTGTTGAATTTTTTGATGATGAAATAGAGTCTATACGCTATTTTGACTGTGATACTCAGAAATCTTTATCTAATGTTTCTTCAATCTTAATACGTCCTTGTTCTGAGTTTTTGACATCAAAAACAGTTGAAGAAGATTCTTCTAAGCAGAAATTTCTCCCTTTTTATGAACAAGTTTCTTCAATTTCAGATTATTTGGGAGATTTTATTACTTTTTTTAAGGATTATGAACAGTTAAAAGTTAGTTTTTCTCAAATTATGGAAGAAGTTTTAACTTACCATAGTACGAAAGATACAGAATTTAATGGGAAATATATGTTTGATTTTTTAGATATTAATCCATCTTTTCCTATTTATTATATGAATATTGATCACTATCATTCTAATAATATATTAGATTTGGATGTTCATACAATTAATAATTTTAATGAAAACGCTGATTCTATTAATCAGTTTATTCGCCAAGCTACTGGTGATGGAAAAACTGTTGTGCTATGTTTAAAAAAATATCAGATATTTAGTGTTATGAAATTTCTTAATATGAAAATTGTAGAAACTGATTTTGATCATATTGTTCCTAATGAAGTTAATTTAGTTTCTGCTCCATTGAAAGTAGGGTTTATGTATCAAAATTATGTTTTTTTGACTGCTAATGAGTTGTTTTTAGTAAAAGAAAAGCAAAAGAAATATCGTACTAAGTTTAAATATACTTCTAGTATCTCTGATATTAATAAATTATCTGTTGGGGATTATGTTGTTCATAATATTCACGGTATTGGAGTTTATAACGGAATTAAAACTCTTAGTTTATCTGGTGTTCAAAAAGATTATGTAGAAGTTTTATATCAGGGAGAAGATAAATTATATATACCAGTTGAAAAAATAGATTTATTAAGTAAGTATACTGGTAAAGAGGGGTATGCACCTAAAATAAATAAACTTGGTGGTACTGAATGGGAGAAGACGAAAAATAGGGTTAAAAAGAAAGTTCAGGATATGGCTGATGATTTATTACAACTATATGCAGAACGCGAGGCACGGCAGGGATTTGCCTTTTCTCCTGATTGCGATATGTTATTAGATTTTCAAGCACAATTTCCTTATGAACTTACTCCGGATCAAAAAAGGGCAATATCGCAAATTAAACAGGATATGGAGAAAACTATTCCAATGGATCGCCTATTGTGTGGCGATGTTGGTTTTGGTAAAACAGAAGTTGCTTTTGTTGCGGCTTTTAAAGCTATTTTAGATTCTAAGCAAGTACTTTTCTTATGTCCTACTACCATCCTTTCAAATCAGCATTACGAAAATGCTTTAGAGCGGTTTAAAGATTTTCCTGTATCGATTGGTCTTTTGAATAGGTTCACTTCTCCTAAAGAGGTTAAAAGGATTATAGAAGGGATTTCTAACGGGACTATCGATTTAGTTTTTGGTACACATCGTTTATTGAGTGATGATATCAAACCTAAAAATTTAGGGCTTTTAGTTATTGATGAAGAGCAACGTTTCGGAGTTACTCATAAAGAAAAAATTAAAAGATATAAGACGAATGTTGATGTGTTGACATTAACTGCTACACCAATTCCTAGGACATTGCAGATGTCGTTAGTAGGAATCCGTAGTTTATCCTTAATAGAAACTCCACCCGTTAATCGTTATCCTGTTCAAACTTATGTGATTGAAGAGAACAATCAAATATTAAAGGATGCTATTTACAAGGAATTATCTCGTGATGGGCAAGTATTTATTTTGTATAACAAAGTCGAGTCCATTGAAGAAGAAAAGTATCGCATTCAGAATTTAGTTCCTGATGCTAGAATTATAACTGCTCACGGGCAAATGAATAAGAATGATTTAGAAAATAGAATTTTAGATTTTATTAACCATGAATATGATATTTTAGTTTGTACTACAATTATTGAAACTGGTATCGATATTCCAAATGTTAATACTTTGATTATTATGGATGCCGATAGATTTGGTCTTAGTCAACTTTATCAGATACGTGGTCGAGTTGGACGTAGTGACAAGTTTGCTTATGCCTATTTGATGTATCATCCTGCGAAAGTATTAACTGAATCTGCTGTTAAGAGACTTCATGTAATTAAAGAATTTACTGCTCTGGGGAGTGGTTTTAGTATTGCTACTCGTGATTTATCTATACGTGGTGCTGGTGATATTTTAGGAAGTGAACAGGCTGGATTTATTGATTCTGTTGGAATAGATTTGTATTTAAGACTGTTAAATGAAGAGGTGGCTCGTAAAAAGGATATTAAATTGCCAATAGAGGAAGAAGAGATTGATAGTAAACCATTGTTAAATGTTAGTACACATATTGATAATCATTATGTTTCTGAAGATGACTTAAAGATTGAAATTCATCGTAAGATTAATGAAATAGATTCCGCAGAAAAATTAGCAGATGTTAAAGCTGAGTTAGAAGATCGATTTGGAAGGGTAACTGATGATATGCTTATTTATATGTATGAAGAGTGGTTTGAAAAGTTAGCTAAACGAGTAGGTATTAAACGTGTATCCCAGACTAAGAATTCTATCGAACTCGTATTTCCAAAGGAAGTCGTATCTAAATTTAGAGTTGATGAGTTATTTATGGATTCTTATGATATTAATCCATCATTTAGATTTTTGAGTAGAGGTTCTAATTTGGTAATTATTTTAGATATTATAAAATTAGAAAAACATCCTATCTATTATTTGGTTTCTTTGCTTGATCTAATTTATAATAAATTTTTATTATGACCTTGACTATTTTTGGTGGCATTTGTTACACTTACAATACTAGGATGTGGTAGTATGAATGAAGAGTCAATAGAAGATTTTAGAAGAAAGCATTTGGAAAATTATAAAAATGCGGTGTTAGAAATTTTAAAAAATAATACAATCTCTTTATTTGATGATGATATTTTATCACTATTACATCGACCTCCTCTTGATTCGATGGATGTTATTAAATGTAAATTTTTGGATTTAGCTAAGCGACATAAAACTATTATTCAATCAGATGTATTAGATAAAATTTTAGGTGATTATCGTGATGCAGTTATTGATTATATTTCTGTTTGGAAAAAAGTACGAATGGATGAGCTGAAAAAAAATATCGACTCTTTTTCTCCTAAAAAAGAAAGTGATATTATTAAGTTTAATAAAAAAGATTTTGTGTCTTTAAATCGAAAATTAAAAAAACTTATTAAAACTGATATTATTGGTGAAGTTGACAAAAAGATTGTCAAAAATGTAAATTGTCTGTTTACTCCTAATGTTGATGAAAAAACAGCCGTAGCATTGTCTAATGAGATGATAAAATTTGCTAGTTCAACCTATATTAAGCAGCTTTTGGAAAGTATAGATTTTAAGATAATAGTTAAGGATACTACGTTGATTAATGGAGTTCGTGAACAAGGAGAAAGATTTTTGTTTACAAAGGCAAATTCTCATTTATTAAATGAAGAAAAATAAATCAAAGAAGGCAAATTTCATTGCCTTTTTTTATTGTTTTATAATATGGAAATATTTACCAAGGTAAATTTTGGGAATATTGATTATAATAAATTATGAAAAGCAGTATAAATAAAAAAAAGAATGGAATAATAGTAGTATGGGAAAGTGAGGAATAATTATATGAAATCAACAGGAGTAGTTAGAAGAGTAGATGATCTAGGAAGAATTGTTATTCCAAAAGAAATTCGCCGTACTCTTAGAATTCGTGATGGAGAATCTTTAGAGATATTTGTGGACAGAGAAATGATTGCATTGAAAAAGTTTTCTAAAATGACGGATATGGATGAAATTTCTAAACAGTTGGTTGATATTGTAAATTCGGTAACTGGGCAGAGTGTTTTTATTACTGATCGTGATACATTTATTGCAGCTAGCGGAAATTTGAAGAAAAAGTATTTAAATAAACCAATTTCTAAACAATTAGAACTTATTATGAAAGATCGTTCTATGATTGCTGAAAAGTCTTTACATAGTATTGAACTTCTTGATGCTGAAAAAGCGGAATATTCATATGTTATATCCCCAGTTATTATGAATGGTGATGCGATAGGTTTGGTTTTAATTATTTCTGAACAAAGTATTTCTCAAGTGGAAGAAAAGATGGCTGATGTTGTTTCTAAATTTTTAGGAAAACATATTGAAGAATAATTTTTTTTATGTTATACTCTTCCATATTGATTGTGATGAGGAAGAATTTTATATACAGTGTTTATGGTAGAGATTCCGGTTGGTGAAAAAGGATATAAGCGGTTTATAAAATATGGCTTCTGAACTATTGCATCGATATGTAGGTGCAATCGTATGTAGGCGTTAACTATTTGAGTGTATAATATTTTACTATTATAAAATAAGGTGGTACCACGATTATTCGTCCTTATGTTTATAATAGTTTTTTTTGGGAGGAAAATATGAAAGAAAAGTTTTATTTAACTACGGCTATTGCTTATACTTCAGGAAAACCGCATATTGGTAATACTTATGAAATTGTTTTAGCAGATGCGATAGCTAGATATAAAAGATTTAAAGGTTATGATGTTTATTTTCAAACAGGTACAGATGAGCATGGTCAAAAAATTGAGGATAAAGCAAAAGATGTTGGTATTAGTCCTCAGGCGTTTGTAGATGAAAAATCTGAAGAAGTAAAACGTATTTGGGATTTGATGGATACTAGCTATGATAAATTTGTGAGAACTACAGATTCTCATCATAAGCAGGTGGTTCAACGTATTTTTAAAAAAATGTATGAACAAGGTGATATTTATAAAGGACATTATACAGGTCTTTATTGTACTCCTTGTGAATCATTTTGGACAGAATCTCAACTTGTTGATGGAAAATGCCCAGATTGTGGAAGAGAAGTAAAAGAAGCCCAAGAAGAAGCTTATTTCTTTAGATTGAGCAAGTATCAAAAACAATTAGAGGAATATCTTGAAAACCATCCTGACTTTATTCAACCAGAGGCTAGAAAAAATGAGATGCTAAATAATTTTATTAAACCTGGCTTACAAGATTTATGTGTCTCAAGAACCTCGTTTAAATGGGGAATTCCTGTTGATTTTGATTCAAATCATGTTGTTTATGTATGGCTTGATGCCCTTACTAATTATATTACTAATATTGGTTATGATGTTGATGGTGAAACAGAACAATTTAAGAAATTGTGGCCTGCCGATTTACAAGTTATTGGAAAAGATATTGTACGTTTTCATTCAATTTATTGGCCATGTTTTTTATGGGCTTTAGGGTTACCTTTGCCAAAGAAAATATTTGGTCATCCTTGGTTACTTATGAATAATGATAAGATGAGTAAGTCTAAGGGAAATGTAATTTATGCTGATGAATTAGTAAATTTGTTTGGAGTAGATGCTGTTCGTTATTATTTACTTCATGAGATTCCTTTTGCTAGCGATGGTAATATTACTTATGATTTATTAATCGATCACATTAATGGTGAGTTGGCAAATATATTAGGTAATTTGGTTCAGCGATCTATTTCAATGGGTAACAAATATTTTAATGGTGATGTTGCACAAGTTGATGGCGCTGTTACAGATATTGATTTAGAGTTAGAAAACAAATTAAAATCTTTAGAAACAGCAGTGGATGATAAGATGGAAGAATTGCAAGTTAGTGATGCTATTACTGAAATCTTTAACGTGATGCGTTTTACTAACAAATACATAGACGAAACTACTCCTTGGGTTCTTGCTAAGGATGAAAGCCAGAAAAACCGATTGCAGAATGTTATTTATCATTTGTTAGAATCTATTCGAATTTGCTCTCTTTATTTGGAAGCTTTTATGCCTGGTACTAGTAAAGAAATCAGAAACCAATTAAATATTTCGGACACCAGTATTTTTTATAATCCGTATAATCAGTACCATTTAGGTTCTCCATCAGCATTATTTCAAAGAATAGATCGTGATCAATTTATGAAAGAAAATGTAAAATAATTTGTAAATTATTGAAAAAGAAAGAATTAGTTTAAACTTCTTTCTTTTTTTTATGCTATAGTAGAGGGGGAGTTGCTGTAAGAAAGGATAAGGTTATGTTAAAAAATAAAATGCAGTTTTTTACAGTAGAGTTAATCTCTTTTTTAGTAATATTTTTCTTTTTAATTTATATAAGTGTTACTAAAAATATTTTAGATTTATGTTATTTCTTTTTTGTAGTAATTTATTATTTTAGAATTAAGTGTAGTGAGTGGAAAAAATATCATTAATGTGATATTTTTATTTTGGAGGTATTTTATGTTTATTGATACACATTGTCATTTATCTACAGAGTATTATCAAGATGTAGAACAGATTTTATTGGAAAATAGAAATGCTAATGTTAGTCCTATTATTATTTCTGGTTGTACAAAAAAAGAAATTGAGGAATCTTTAAAATATGGTGAAAAATATTCTGATGTCTACGTTACTATAGGATATCATCCATCGGAAGCTGACACCGTTACAGATGATTTGCTTTTGTTATTAGAAAGTCAATTAAAGTATAATAAGGTAGTTGGTTTAGGTGAGATTGGTTTGGACTATCATTATGGCAAAGAAAATAAAAAAACTCAGATATGTTTATTTGAAAAGCAATTGGCTTTAGCTGAAAAATATAATTTGCCCGTTGTCATTCATAGTCGTGATGCAACTTTAGATACTATTCGATGTTTAAAGAAGTACTCTGTGTCTGGGGTTATACATTGTTTTAGTGGGAGCTTTGAGACCGCGAAGGAATATATTAAGATGGGGTTTGTTTTAGGAATTGGTGGGGTTATTACTTTTAAAAATAGTAATTTACGTGAAGTAGTTTCTCAACTTCCAATGGAGAGTATTGTTTTAGAGACGGATAGTCCTTATTTAGCACCTTCACCGCATCGAGGAGAACAAAATAGCTCTAAATATATTCCTCTTATCGCTTCAGAAATTTCTGTTTGTAAGCAGATTTCTGTTGGCGATGTACAGAAAATAACATCTAATGTTGCTAAAAAAGTTTTTCATTTAGATTCAGTTGAAAAAAAAGACTAAATAGTGTATCCTTAATAATAAGAATAGGGGTGTCATATGACATTATTTAGTAGATTAATTAAACATCGGACATTGTTTATTTTATTAATTTTAGTTCTTGTTACTATTTTTCTTTTGTTTGGATGTTTGTTTCTTTATTTTTATGACAATAATAGAAATGTTAAAAATGCGACTTTAGTGTTTTCTTATTCTAAAAATTCTTCTTTGATGGTAGATAATTCTATGCCTATTACTGATAGTGTGGGAAAGAATCTTACTTTTTCAGCAAATCAGAAAAAGTATGGTTATAGTGAGTTTAGCGTATCTGCAAATATGAATGGATTAAAGTCTGTTGAGTATGAAATCTATGCTGTTCCTGCTGGTGTTGCTTTAGAACTTCCTAGGAATTATGTAAAACTTTATTTGACTCAAGGTGAAAATGATTTGCCTTTAGAAGGATATCGAGGAGATGTACCAACTTATAGTGATTTAAAAGTGGCTAAAATGGATCCAGCTGGTAAAAAAATTTATTCTGGTACATTAAAACAAGGAGAGGTTGCCAATTTTAGATTACGTATGTGGTTAGCAGATACTTATCCTATTACAATGGAACAACGTAACTTTAAGCTTTTTCTTTATGCAAGAGTAATGAATTAGGAGGATATATGGTAAGTAGTTATAAAACTAGAAATGTTGTATTTATGGTTTTTGGTGTTAGTATTTTTTTGATCTTGGTTGTGGTTTTTGCTTTTGTTTGTTTTTTTAGGGGTCAGAGCAATAATGTTGATGAAGTGGTTAAAAACAGCGTTGTTACTATGAGTTATGAAACTCCTACTAGTGAATTTTCTCTTTCTAATTTGGCTCCTCTTTCTGATGAGATAGGCAAAGGTCTTAGAGAGCCAGGTAGTTATTTTGATTTTTCTGTATCATCAGAAATGGATTCTAATACTTCTGTTGAATATGAAATCACTTTGATTAAATCTGACAGCTCTACTTTGAACGATAGTGATGTGGTGGTTTATTTGGAAAAACAGGGAACAGGAACTTATGCGAAGGTAGAAGATCCTAAAGTGTTTACTCCTATTCAGAAAAAAACGTCTTTGGGTAGCCCTGCCCATTCTATGGTTTTAGATAAAGTTATCCTTTCTGATGGTCAAGAAGATAATTATCGATTACGGTTATGGGTAAGAGAAGGTGCTATTATTGATGCTGATGCAGCATATTCTGTTAAAGTTCAAGTGTTTGGGAAGGCAAAATAGGCTTTTAGAAGTCTTTTTCTTTTTATTTGTGTGAGGAGGTTTTTTTATGATTCAGTCAGAATCTAGACAAATTCTATTATCTATTATTTGTATTTTTGTTTTAATTATTGCTTTTTTCGGTATTTCTTATGCGGCTTTTAATACTGTTTCCCATAATTCTGATGTTAATGGAATTTCCACAGGAACCATTTCATTAGTTTTAGAAAATGAAACTGGTTCATTGTTTATGGAAAATGTTATGCCAATTTCGGATGCTGAAGGAATGAAGTTAGAACAGAATAATATTTACGATTTTACTGTTCGTTCTAGTTTATCTGCTCATACTACTCTAAATTATGAAATCTATGCAGAAAAAATAAACTCTACGCAAGAAATGCTTGCTAATACTTCTGTTAGATTTTATTTACAGAGGTTAACTGGTGAAACGTATGAAAATACTCCAATTACTCAGATTCCACAACCTTTTGTTCCTTTACAAGAAGATAGTTATCTTGGAAGTAAGAAAGGTAGTATGATTTTATATTCTGGTACTTTAGTTAATACTTCAGATCAAAGTTCTGAGGTGAGGGATGATTTTCGCTTACGTATGTGGGTAGCGAAAGATACTATTATTGATTCGGTTAGTCGGGATTTTAATATTAAGTTACATGTAACTGCAAAAGCAATTTAAGGTTGTAAACCTTTCTTTTTTTTGCTTTAAAACTGGTTTTTTTAAATTTAGCGTGGTATTATGTTAATGATGATAGATAGGAGGGCTTTTATGAAACAATATTTCGATACAAATCATGATGATGTTGTTTCTTTGACAGAAGTCATACAATTCTTTCTTCATTTTGCAGCAAAAGTTATTTTATATGTTGTTTTTCTTTTGCTTGCTTTAGTTTTTTTGTTTTTCATTTTTTATTTTATTGACTTGATATATAATATCCAATCTGGTGAGGATAAACCACCACTTTTTGATGCTTATATTATTGTTAGCCCAAGTATGGTTCCTAATATTAATGTACAAGATGCTATTATTATTGCTAGGACATCTCCTGAAGATTTAAAACAAGGGGATATTATTAGTTATCTTGCTACGGACTCTTATTATGCTGGTAAAATTATTACTCATAGAATTATAGGTATAGAAAAATCTGAAGATGGTTTGTTGTATCGTACTAAAGGTGATAATAATACAGTCGCTGATGCAGTTTTAGTTCAAGAAAAAAATGTATATGGTAAAGTTTTGTTTAGAATACCCAAACTTGGTTATATTAGGCAGTTTTTGTCAACGTATTTTGGGTGGATTCTTTGTATAGCTTTTCCTTTATTATATTTAATTATGACAGAAGTAATTAAAGTTAGAAAAGTTCTTAAAGAAAAATATTTACACAGGTCAGAAAAAGAGAATTTAGAGAAGAAAGATATTGAAGTAATTTAATTTGTTGTCTTTCTTTTTTTCTTGTGTTATATTTTTGTTGGTGATGATTGTGGAACATTATGATGTGACTTTTAAAAAGCAATTAGGTCAAAATTTTTTAAAGCGTAAGGAAGTAGTTGAAAGAATTGCTGATGTTTGTCCTTTTACTAAACATGATTTGGTTATAGAGGTTGGTCCTGGAGGAGCTATTTTAACGAAGGAGTTATCTAAGCGTGCTTGTCAAGTTTTGGCTTATGAAATAGATGAAGATCTAAAAGAACAGTTATTTAAAAAACTAGAAAATTTTTCTAATGTTAATATATTATTTCAAGATTTTTTAATGAGTTCTTTAGAAGATGACGTTTCCAACTATTCTTATGAAAACGTATATTTTGTTAGTAATGTACCGTATTATATAACTACTCCTATTATCATGAAAATTATCAATAGTAGTTTGCCTTTTAAAAAAATCTGTATGATGGTACAAAAAGAAGTTGGTAATCGTTTTTCTGCTGTTCCTGGGAGTAGAGAATATGGTTCAATTAGTGTTTTTTTATCATATTTTTATAATATAAAAAAAGAATTTTTTGTTTCCAGAAAAGAATTTATACCAGAACCAAATGTTGATAGTGTAGTGGTTTCATTTACTAGAAAAGATAAACTGTTGCCTTTAAAGAATAAAGATTTATTTTTTACGTTAGTAAGAGATAGTTTTCAATTTAAGAGGAAGAATTTACGTAACAATTTAAAAAAATATAATTTGGAGCCCATATCTACAGTTTTAAAAAAGTATGGTTATGATTTGACTGTACGTGCAGAACAATTATCTGTTGAAATATTCGTTGATATTGCTAATGAATTAGTTGTCTAGAATATTTCTTTTTTTTTTGCATACAATTTATGGGAGATGATTGTATGGAATTTCATGTAGGTGATTATGTGACTAGGATTTCTCATAATCATGATATTGTATTTAAAATAGTTTCGATAGACGATAATATAGCACTTTTAAAAGGAGCGGATTTGCGCCTGTATGCAGATAGTACTTTGTCTGATTTAGTTAAAACTACGGTATCGTTTGATTCTGATAAACAAATAGTAGAAAACAATTTACGTTCTTTACAGATGGATAGAAGCCAATATTTTTATTTGCCTGGTAAAATTCTTCATATTGATGGCGATAGCGACTATTTAAAAAGATGCATGCATTTTTATAAAGAGATGAATGTTAAGGCTAATGGACTTACGGTTTCAGAAATAGAAATTCCTCAAAAAATCCATGGACTTTTAGAAGAATTTCAACCGGATATTGTTGTTATAACCGGTCATGATGCTTATTTGAAAAAAAATCGTGGTGATTATCAAAATTCATATAATTTTATTGAAGCAGTGAAGGAAGCAAGAAAATATGAGAAAAGTCAAGATAAATTGATTATTATTGCAGGAGCATGTCAATCTAACTATGAAGAATTAATTAAGGCTGGTGCTAATTTTGCGTCAAGCCCTAAAAGAATTAATATTCATGCATTAGACCCGGCAATTTTAGCAACATCTTTGGCTTTAGCTGATAGAAATAAAAATATAGATTTAATTGGTATTTTGGAAAAAACAAAATATGGTAAAGATGGTATTGGGGGAATTATTACTAATGGTACTATGTATGTGGGGTATCCAAGATGATGATAGATAGTATAAAAAAGGTAGTGAAGCAAAATCAGGGAGTAAAATGTTCTTTTAGGTTTCATGGCCCTAGAAATCAGGTTGATGAATTTTATGGTGTTATAGTAGATTTGTATCCAGCGATTTTTACTATTGAGACTGATAATAAAAAAATTAAAACTTTTAGTTACAGTGATATCCTGACACGAAGTTTAGAAATATTACCTTAAAATTTTTCCAAAGTTTAAAATATATTGCAATTTTTAAATAATTATTATAAAATTAAGGTGTAAAGTGTAATACTTTAAGAGGGAGGAATATTACATGAAAATTACATCTGTAAATGTACGCAAAATTAATAAGGAAGGTTCTCGTATGAAGGGAATTGCTTCAGTATTATTAGACGATAGTTTTGCAGTACATGACATCCGAATTATTGATGGAGACAACGGATTATTTATAGCTATGCCTAGCAGAAAGACAGCTACTGGAGGATATCGTGACGTTGCTCATCCAATTAATCCTGAGGTTAGAGCAATGTTTGAAGAAGCTATTTTAGATGCTTATGAGAAAGCAGAAGAACCTACAGAGAACGAAGACTAATTAGTCTTCGCTTTTTTTTGTATAAATTTTCAATTTATGCATATTATTTATTGGGAGGATTTTATGGATAAACAAGATTCTATTAATAATTATAATCATGGCATTAGTTTGTTAGAAAGAAAAAATTTAGTTATTACTGGTGTGAAAAAAATAGAAAACTTTGATAGTGAGCAATTTTTATTAGATACAATTATGGGGTTTTTATCTATTAAAGGTGAAGGCTTAGAGTTAGTTAAGCTTGATACTATGCAGGGAAATGTATCAATAAAAGGTGTTATCCATAGTATTACTTATATTGATGATGTAAAAAAAGATAAAGAAAATAGTATATTTAATCGTTTATTTAAGTAATGAACTTAAAGATACAGCTTTTTTCTTTGATTTTTTCTTTTTTCTACGGAGTTTTCTTTTCTTTTTTATTTAATTTGCATTATCAATTTCTTTTTTATAAAAACAGAGTGGTTCAGTTTTTTATGACTTTATTATTTTTGCTTGATATGGCTTTATTGTACTTTTTAATACTTAGAAAAATTAATGGAGGAATTATACATATCTATTTTTATCTTCTCTTATTTTTGGGATTTTTCATTAGTTTTTCTTTTTTTAAAAAAATACGTAAAAAATAGTGTCAAATTTCTCTTTTTTTTTTTGTATTATTGCTCTATACTTTAAACTGGTCTATAATTTATTGTGAATGAGTAGGTGATAATATGGCAAAGTCTAACTCTCAAACAAAAAGACACAGAAGGCTTCTTTTTTTGGGACTATCTTCTTTTATTGTCATAGGCGTTACTACTTTTACTATTGGTAGATATTGGGTTGAAATTTATGATAAATATCAGGAAAAAAAAGAGTTGGAAAATGAATTGATTATATTAAAAAACAAAGAAAAAAGATTGAAATCTGATGCAAATAAATTACAAGATCCTGATTATATAGCTAGATATGCTAGGGAAAAATATCTTTATTCTAAGGATGGAGAATTTATTTTAAAAATTCCTGAAGAATAAAGAATTTTTCTTTTTATGAGGTTATTATAGGAGGTATATTATGTTGTCAATAGAAAATGATTTTACATTTAAGAAAAAAGATACTGTTGTTGTAGGATGCTCTGCTGGTCCTGACTCTATGGCTTTGGTAGATATGTTGTTGAGAATTAGAGAAAAATATTCTCTTAATCTAATTGTTGCCCATGTTAATCATAATTTACGTGAACAAAGTATTCAGGAAGAAGAATATTTAAAGAATTATTGTGAAAAAAATAAAATTATGTTTGAATGTATGATGATTACAGAATATGGTGATGATAATTTTCATAATGAAGCTAGAAAAATCCGGTATGATTTTTTTGAAAAGGTTGTATATAAGTATCATGCTAATTACTTAATGACTGCTCATCATGGCGATGATTTAGTAGAAACTGTTTTAATGCGTATTACTAGAGGGTCTAATTTGAATGGATATAGTGGATTAAAGAAAGTAGTTGAAAAGGAACATTATAAAATAGTTCGACCATTATTATCATATACTAAACAGGAATTAGAGGATTATGATAAAAAACATCATGTTATGTATTATATTGATGAATCTAACGCTAAAGACAAGTATACGAGAAATCGTTATCGCAAGTATGTTTTGCCATTTTTGAAAGAGGAAGAACCTAATATTCATTTAAAATATTTAAAATTTAGTATGGTTCTAAATGATGCTAATCAATTTATAGAGAATGAAAGAGATAAAGCTTTAAAGAAAGTTATTTATAATAATGTTTTGCGAATAGATATGTTTAAAGCATTAGATCCATTTATTCAAAAAGAAGTTTTATATTACATGATGAATGATTTTTATCAAGATGATTTGATATTAATTAATGATAAACATATTGAACTTTTATTAAATTTAATATATAGTAATAGAGCAAATGCCTTTGTTAATTTACCTAATGAAGTCATTGCTATAAAAACTTATCAAGAATTAGAATTAAAAAAGATTACCACTGAAATCACAACTTACGAAGTTGAGTTGTCTAAATATGTTCTTCTTCCTAATCATCATGTGATTGAACAGCTTGAAGAAGTTTCAGGAACTGGAAATGATACTTGTCGTTTGCTTAGTTCCGAGGTTAGTCTGCCCCTTACTGTTAGAACAAGGAGACTTGGTGATCGTATGGCTATAAAAGGAAATGGTACCAAAAAAATTAAAGATATTTTCATTGATAAAAAGGTAAAATTGAGTGAACGAGATCTTTGGCCTGTAGTGGTAGACGCTAAAGGCGTAGTAGTTTGGCTTCCTGGTCTGAAAAAATCTAAATATGATAAGAAAAAAACAGAAAAATATGATATAATATTAAGATATAGTTAAGGAGGAAATATTGTGAATAAAACAATAGATAGAAAAACAATAAAAAGAGGACTATTACCTTATTTATTTTTAGCATTAATTATGCTCGGTGTTTTTTATGTTGTAAATGTAATGAATAATGATGTAAATGTATTAACTTATAATGAATTTATGTCTGAATTAAATAATGGTAATATTGAAGAAGTAGAAATTACTGCTCGTGGTAGTGCTTATACCTATGAGGTAAGAGGAAGCTTAAAGGATTATGATAATAATGAAACTTTTTTTGCGCGACTACCGCTTAGTGATGAGGTTGTTAAAAAAATCGTAAATGCTAGTGAGGAAAAAGGTTTTAAGTTGGAGGCAGAGGCCGATCCAGATTCTTCATCTTTCTGGTTATTGGTATTTAATGTTTTTCCATTTGTATTGTTAATAGGTTTTGCTTTCTTCTTTTTCAGTAGACAAATGGCTGGTAATAAAAGCTCTATGGATTTTGGAAAAAGTAGAGCCAGATTGAATAGTGATTCTAATAAGGTTACCTTTAAGGACGTTGCTGGTTTAAAAGAAGAGAAGGAAGAAGTAAAAGAGTTGATTGATTTCTTAAAGAATCCAAAGAAATTTCAAAAACTTGGAGCTAGAATTCCTAAAGGAGTACTATTATTTGGTCCTCCAGGAACGGGTAAAACTTTACTTGCTAAAGCTGTTGCTGGCGAAGCTAATGTTCCGTTCTACTTTATTAGTGGTTCTGATTTTGTAGAATTATTTGTAGGTGTTGGTGCTAGCCGTGTTCGTGATATGTTTCAACAAGCAAAAAGAAATGCCCCTTGTTTGATTTTTATTGATGAGATTGATGCGGTTGGTCGTCAACGTGGTACTGGTTTAGGTGGAGGTCATGATGAACGCGAACAAACATTGAATCAGTTACTTACTGAAATGGATGGATTTGGTGCTAACGAGGGAATTATTATTATAGCAGCTACTAACCGTCCGGATGTTTTGGATCCTGCATTATTGCGTCCGGGTCGTTTTGACAGACAAGTTACTGTTAATTTACCAGATGTAAAAGGACGTGAAGAAATCTTAGCTGTTCATGCTAAAAATAAGATTTTAGCTGACGGTATTACATTAAGTAATTTGGCTAAGCGTACTCCAGGATTTAGTGGAGCTGATCTTGAAAACTTACTTAATGAAGCGGCCCTTTTAGCTGTTCGTCGCAATAAAGATAAAATTACTATGAGTGAAATAGATGAAGCAACTGATCGTGTTCTTATGGGGCCGGCTAAGACATCTCATAAATATAGCGAGAGTGATCGACGCCTTGTTGCTTATCATGAAGCAGGACATGCAGTTATTGGATTGAAATTGGCACATGCTAATGACGTTCAAAAAGTTACTATTATTCCAAGAGGTTCTGCTGGCGGTTATAATATGATGGTTCCTAGTGAAGAAAAATTATGTTCTACTAAAACGGACTTATTGGAAGAAATCACGGGCCTTTTAGGAGGACGTTCTGCAGAGGAAATTATCTTTGGAGAAATTACAACAGGAGCTCATAACGACTTTGAAAAAGCTACTAAGATTGCTAGAGCAATGGTTACTGAGTATGGTATGAGTGATTTAGGACCACTTCAATTTGAACAACAAGAAGGTAGCGTGTTCTTGGGACGAGATTATAATAAAGCACAACATTTTTCTAATGAAGTAGCTAATGAAATCGATATGGAAATGAGAAAAATAATTAATAATTGTCATAAACAGGCTAAAGAAATTATTAATAAAAATAAAGATTTACTTGAACTTATTGCAAATACATTATTAGAATATGAAACTTTAACAAAAGAACAAATTGATTATTTAGTAAAGAATGGACATATGCCTGATGATACAGATGAAACTAGTTATGAAAAAATGTCTGTTACTAAATTAAAAGAGATTGCTAAAGACAAAGGAATCAAAGGATATTCTAAAATGAGTAAAGCAGAATTATTAAAAGAATTAGATGAAGCAAATCATTAATTTGCTTCTTTTTTATGCTATAATTTTTATAAGGAGTGTAGTAATATGAAAAAAATAGATATTAATCAAGCAAAAGAAATTCAAAAAATAAAGAAAGAAGCTGGTGAATTTAAGAAATTTATTTCTAGGGGAAATGTTGTTGATATGGCTATTGGTGTCATTATTGGCGGCGCTTTTGGTAAAATTGTTACTAGTTTAGTTCAGGATATTTTAATGCCTCTAATTGGTGTTGCCTTAGGTGGCCTTAATTTTAGTGATTTATCGGTAAAAGTAGGGAGCGCTAGCGTTAGGTATGGCTCTTTTATTCAGTCTATCGTTGATTTCTTAATTATTTCTCTTTCTATTTTTATTATGATTAAAATATTAAGTAAATTTAAAAAGAAAGAAGCAAAAAGAGAAGAAAAGCAGAAATCTGATGATGTTGTGGTATTAGAAGAAATTCGAGATTTATTAAAAAGCTGTCTAAAAGAAGAAAAATAACTTTCATTTTTTTCGGTCTTGTGTTATATTAAGCGTTGCAAAAAGGAGTTGGAAGTATGGAATGGAAGATCGGTAATATTATCATTAAAAATCAAGTTGTTCTTGCTCCAATGGCTGGTATTTGTAATTCTGCGTTTCGTCGTATTTGTAAGGAAATGGGTTGTGGACTTATCTATGCAGAAATGGTTAGTGATAAAGCGGTAACTTTTCAAAACCAAAAAACATTGGATATGTTGTATATGACAGAAGAAGAGAGACCTTTAGTACAACAGATTTTTGGTAGTGATAAGGAATCTTTTGTTACTGCGGCTAAATATATTTATGAAAATATGCATCCAGATATTATTGATATTAATATGGGCTGCCCTGTTCCAAAGGTTGCAGTTCGTGCGCAAGCTGGCTCTGCTTTGCTTAAAAATCCCGAAAAGATTTATGATATTGTTTCTGCGGTTGTTGCTGCTGTTCCTATCCCTGTAACTGTGAAGATTCGTAGCGGATGGGATCTACAACATATTAATGCCGTTGAAGTTGCGGCAATGATTGAAAAAGCTGGAGCTTCTGCTATTTGTGTTCATCCTCGCACAAGAAGTCAAGGCTATAGTGGAAAAGCTGATTGGTCTATTATAAAGAATGTTAAAAATGCAGTTTCTATTCCGGTTATTGGGAATGGTGATATAAAAAGCCCAAATGATGCTAGAAGAATGTTAGTGGAAACTGGGTGCGATGCTGTTATGGTTGGACGAGGTGTTTTGGGAAATCCGTGGCTTATTAAAAATATTGTTTCGTATTTAGAAGAAGGTAAGTATGATTCCGAAATTTCTGTGAATGATAAAATAGCTATGATTTTACATCATTTAGATTATTTAAGTAGTCTTAAAAATGAACATATTGCAACTTTAGAGATTAGAAACCATATAGGGTGGTATTTGAAAGGTGTTCCTGGAGGTGTTTGTGTTAAGAATAAAATATATCAAACTACTAAAATTCGTGATATAATTTCTATATTGAATAAATTTAAGGAGGAATTGGATGGCAAAAACTAAAAAAACTGCAGTGGAATCTGCAATAGAGACTGTGGAAAAGGAAGATATAAAATCTAACAAACAAGAATTACAAAAATCTAAGACAAGTGAGAAGGCTCTTTTTATTCAGCGATTAGCAGCTTTTATATTAGATGTTTTTATTGTATCAATGGTTGCTTCTTTGATTTCTTATCCTTTTTTAGATTTGGATTCTATAGATAAGCTCAACGAAGCTAGTACTCAAATTGTAGACCAATATATGACACAAAAAATAAGCATTGATAATTATGTTAGTGATAGTATTAGTATTAGTTATGAAATGGCTAGAAAGCAAGGGGTTGTTTCTTTAATTACTATATTTTTAAATGTTTTATATTTTGTAGTCTTTCAGATTAAAAATGATGGACAAACAATTGGTAAAAAACTATTAAAAATAAAAATTGAGAGTACCTCTGATGATAAACTTACTATGAATCAAATGATTTTTAGATCTTTGATTATTAATTCTATTTTGGTAGATATGGTAAGCTTTTGCTTTCTATTATTTACCAATCGAGAGGCTTATTTTTATGGAGCTGGAGTTTTGAGCATAGTTCAATTTGTAATTATTGCCGCAAGTGGATTTATGGTAATGTTTAGCGAAAAAAGGCAAGGTATTCATGATATGATTGCACATACTAATGTTGTTAGATGTGATTTAGTAAAGGAGATGGAAAAATGCGAGAATTAAGTGAACAAGAATTAGTCAGAAGGGAAAAGTTAAAAAATATTAAACACCCTTACCCAGATAGATTTGATGCTAACTATGAGATTTATGAAGCAAGTAAACTAGAAGATGGTGTTACAGGAGTTAGAGTAGCTGGGCGTATTATTTTAATGAGAAAAATGGGAAAGATGAGTTTCTTGACTATTGGTGACATTCATGGAAAAATTCAAATTTCTGTAAAGATGGATATGATTGGTACTGAAGCTTATCAAGATTTTAAAACCAATTATGATATTGGAGACTTTATTGGTGTAGAGGGTGAAATATTTACTACACATACTGGAGAAAAAACTGTTCGTGCTTCTAGTATAATGTTTTTAGGAAAAGCTTTAAAACCTTTACCAGAAAAATTTCATGGTGTTGAGGATGTTGAAACAATATATCGTGAAAGATATCTAGATTTAATTATGAATGATGATTCAAAGAAAAAGTTTTTGTTTAGAAGCCGTTTTATTCGTGAAATTAGAAATTATTTAGATGAAGCTGGATATACTGAAATTGAGACCCCTATTTTAAATAATAAAGCGAGTGGAGCAACTGCTAAACCTTTCGTTACTCATCATAATGCTTTAGATATTGATTTATATTTAAGAATAGCTCCTGAAACATATTTGAAACGAGCAGTTGTCGGAGGATTTACTAAAGTTTTTGAAATTGCGAGATGTTTTAGAAATGAAGGGATTGATGCTACTCATTTACAAGATTTTACTATGATCGAGGGTTATGCTGCTTATTATAATTATAAAGATAATATGAAGTTTTTAAGAGAAATGCTTCAATCTATTATTATGAAATTATTTGGAACTTTGACTATTACAGTAGGAGATAAAGAAGTAGATTTAAGTGGAGAATGGGAAGCCGTAAGCTTTAGAGATTTGATTTTGCGCTATAGTGATATAGATATTAAAGTTTATGACACTAAAGAAAAATTGTTAGAAAAAATTAAAGAAGAAAAAATTGAAATTGATAGTGAAACGCCATTGGAAAATTTAGGTTATGGCAATTTAGTTGACCAATTATATAAGAAAGTTGCTAGAGTACATATTGTTAATCCAATATTTCTTACTGAACATCCAATTAGTTTGAGCCCATTAGCTCGTGCTAATGATGATGATCCAACTATTACTGATCGTTTTCAGTTGGTTATTAATGGTGCTGAAATCATTAATGCTTATTCAGAACTTGTTGATCCTCAAGAACAGGCTAGGCGTTTAGAAGAGCAGGCAAAATTAAAAGCACAAGGTGATGAAGAAGCAATGCCAATGGATTATGATTATATTTCTGCTATGGAATGTGGTATGCCTCCAATTAGTGGTTGGGGAATGGGAATAGATCGTGTTGTTCAATTATTAACTAATTCTCAAAATATAAAAGATGCTATTTTATTCCCTTTGATGCGACCTCTTAATAATCACGACGAAGACTCTTTATAGAGTCTTTTCTTTTGTTTTCACGAAATTTTCATAAAAAAAGAAGTCAAATGCTTGTAAAAAGAATTCTATGTCAGTATAATGATAATGGGAGGTTAATTATGAAGAAACATAATATATTCAAAGTCGTTCTTGTAACATTATTAGTGTTCATGTTACTTACTTGGATTTTACCAGCTGCTTATTATTCAGGTAGTTATGTTGACCAAGGACGCGTTCAAATGGGACTTTTTGATTTGTTCAATTATCCTGTTACAGCCATTTCATATTTTGGTTATATTGCAGTTTTTGTATTAGTTGTTGGAGGCTTTTACGGTGTACTAAATAAAATTGGTGCTTACCGTGCGATGTTAGATAAACTAAGAGCTGCATTTAAAGGTAAAGAAGTAGTGGTTTTATCTATTATGATGGTATTTATAGCGCTTCTTACGTCTATTTGTGGATTACAGTTAGGTTTAATTATTTTTTATCCTATGCTAGTATCTTTAATTTTACTTATGGGATTTGATAAGATTGTAGCAGCACTTACTATTGTTGGTTCTACTATGATTGGTATGTTAGGTACTACATTCGGATATAACAATACTGGAATTCTTTATAGTATTTTAGGAAATAAATTTACTGATGCTATGTTACCTAAATGCATTTTATTATTTTTAGGATTAGTATTATTAATTGTTAATAATATTTTATATATTAGTAAATGTGAGAAGCGTGATGCAAAAACAAATGCAAAAAAAGCAACTACTAAAGAGAAAAAGAAATCTTCTAAAAACGTTAAATCTAATTCTTCTAAGACTACAAAAGCAGCTGTAAAAGAAGAGAAAGTAATCGTTTCTACTGGAGAACAAGGAGATGAAGATTCTTACATACCAGTAGCCGTTGCAGGTAAAAAACATGTAATTTGGCCATTAGGAGTTATTTTATTCTTCATCTTAATTATTTTAGTTTTAGCATTTATTTCATGGTCTGGAGCATTTGGACTTACAGCTATGGAGGATGCTACAACAGCAGTTGTTGGATTTGAAGTATTTGGCTTTACTTTATTTGGTAAACTATTAGGAACTATCAATGCGTTTGGTACTTGGACTTTAATTGATTTGGTTACTGTTCTAATGGTATTTATGTTTATCTTAGCTTTAATTTACAAAGTTAAGTTTGACGAGATAATAGAAGGCTTTGTTAACGGGGCTAAACGAGCTTTAGGCCCAGCAGTCATTACTATTATGATTTATACTATTTTAGTAATTACTACTTATCATCCATTCCAGTTGGTTATTTATAAAGCAATTTTAGGAATCACTGATGGATTTAATGTATTTACTACATTTATTGTTGCAATTTTATCTGCATTATTTAATGGAGATGTTGCTTATGCTATTCAAAGTTCTTTACCATACTTAGCTAGTTTAGTTACAAATGCTGATAACTATCCTGTTATTTCAGTTGTATATCAAGCAGCTTACGGATTAACTATGTTAGTTGCGCCTACTAGTTTGATTTTGATGGGTATGTTATCTTATTTGAAAATCCCATATTCTAAATGGTTTAAAGCAATTTGGAAATTAGTGTTAGAATTAATTGTTGTATTATTAGTTGTATTTACAATTTTAATTTTAATTTAATTAAGGAGCCTTAGGGCTCTTTTTTTGTCTATTTTTTGGGTACTGTATTTCTTGAATCTATTCTCTCTTATTTTTAAAATGAATATAGGAGATGATTTTATGTTTTCAAGGTTTACGGAAGAAGCTCAGAAGATATTACTGATGTCAAAAAAGGAAATGCAAGAGTTAAAACATCCATATGTCAGTAGTGAGCATTTATTACTTGCTATTCTTCATTATTCTAATAATAAGTTTTTATCTTTTTTGCAACAATATAATCTTTCTTATTCTTTATTTAAGAATAAATTAATTGAAATTATTGGGGTAGGAACAAAAACTACTAAATGGTTTTTATATACCCCATTGTTAAAAAAGATTATTGAAAATGCAATTTTAGATAGTAAAGATGAAAATAAAGACGTTACTGTAGAACAACTTTTTTTATCTCTATTAGAGGAAGGTGAGGGTGTTGCTAATAGAGTTATGATGAGTATGGATATAGATTTGGATGCTCTCTATGAACAGTTCTCTGCACAGCTTATTCGTGAAGGCAAGAATTCTATGGCAAAGTTAACTATTGAAGATTTTGCTGTTGATTTTACCCAAGAAGCAAAAGATGGAAAATTTGATCCAGTCATTGGACGAGATGAAGAAATTTGTCATATGATAGAGATTTTACTTCGAAGAAAAAAAAGTAATCCTTTGTTGATTGGGGATGCTGGAGTTGGAAAAACTGCATTGGTTGAGGAATTATCTAGGAGAATAGTATTGGGACTTGTTCCAAATGAGTTAAAAGATGCCAAGGTTTTAAGTGTATCTATTTCTTCTTTAGTTGCTGGTACTAAGTATAGAGGAGAATTTGAAGAGAGAATTAATAAGATGATAAGTGAGTTAGAAAGAGTTCCTAATATTATTTTGTTTATTGATGAGATTCACACTATTATAGGTGTCGGAGGGGCAGAAGGAGCTATTGACGCTTCTAATATTTTGAAGCCTTATTTAGCTAGAGGAAAAATAAAGGTTATTGGAGCTACTACTAAACAAGAGTATATGAAATTTTTAGAGGGTGATAAAGCATTTGATCGTAGATTTCAAAAAATTATGGTAGAAGAGGCTAATTTAGAAAATGTTAAATCAATTCTTTTACACTTAAAGAGTATTTATGAAAATTATCATGGAATTATATTAACTGATGATATTTTGTTTTCTATTGCTGATTTATCCGATCGTTATATATCAAATGGTAGACAGCCTGATAAAGCAATTGACTTATTAGATGAATCTTGCTCTAAGTTGGTAAGTATGAATACATTAACTAATAAAAAAATACATCAAAGTCAAATTGAACTTAGTGAAATTGTAGAAAAAAAGAATAAGTACATCATAGAACATAATTTTAAGAGTGCTACAGCTTTAAGAGAAAAGGAAAATTATTTGCAGTCTAAGCTTAATAAGTTAATAGTTAAATCTCAAATGAATTGTAAACCAACTTTAACGATTGATGTTGTGTATGATGTTATTTATTCTAAAACTAAAATTCCTATCAAGAAGATTTTAAATTTAAATCCTTCTAGTTTGGCAAGGGAGCTAGAAAAAGAAGTAATTGGTCAAGAAGAGGTTGTTTCTAGTTTATCTAGGTCTGTTTTTTGCCAATCTTCAAATAAAAAAACACCTAAAAGTTTTCTGCTTGTTGGAAAAAGTGGTTTAGGAAAGACTTTATTAGTACGAAAGTTTGCTAATTTACTTTATCCAAAAGATGCTTTTATTAAGTTAGATATGAGTGAATTTAAAGATGCTAACTCTGTATCAAAAATTTTGGGATCTCCTCCTGGTTATGTTGGCTATCAAGATAAAAATACTATTTTAGAAAAAATAAAGATGCACGCTTATTCTGTTTTGCTGTTTGATGAAATAGAAAAGGCACACCCTAGTGTTCTCAAACTGTTATTACAAGTATTAGATGATGGTGTTATGACTACTTCTTATGGTGATGCAGTAGATTTTTCGAATGTTGTTATTTTTATGACGTCTAACCTGGGAAGTACAAAAGAGTCTGTTGGGTTTTTAAATAATAATAAAGATTTAATTATAAATGATCTTAAGAATTTTCTTGGAGCAGAGTTAGTTAATCGAATAAATTCAATTTTATATTTTTCTCCTTTTAGTTCAAAATCTATTGATAAAATCATTTTGAAAAAAGTTGATTCTAAATTTCCTGATTTGGATTTGCATCATAAAAAGAAAATTGTGGATGATATTAAGAAAAAATCTCAATATCAGGAATTTGGTGCTAGAAAAATTGAAAAATTATTAGAAGAAATTGATTTAAATACAGTTTATATATAAAATACTGTATTTTTTCTATTTTCTGTATGATATACTAGTAATAGGTGATTTTATGCAACTTTATAATACTTTAACAAGAAAAATTGAAAAATTTATTCCTTACGAAGAAGGCAAAGTAAAAATGTATACTTGTGGTCCTACAGTTTATCACTATGCTCATATTGGCAATATTCGCAATTATATTGGACATGATATTTTGGATAAAACGTTGCGACTTTTAGGTTATGATGTGATGCGCGCTATGAATATTACGGATGTTGGTCATTTGACTAGCGATTCTGATTCTGGTGAAGATAAAATGGAAGTGGCGAAGAAGAGAGAACATAAGACTGCTATGGAGATTGCTGAATTTTATACGGATGCTTTTTTCGAGGACTTTAAATTAGTAAATTGTAAGGTCCCTGAAATTGTATCTCCAGCCACTGCAAACATTAATGAATATATAAAAATCATTTCTTCTTTAATTGACAAAGAATATGCTTATTTATCTGGTGGGAATGTTTATTTTGATACTTCTAAAATACAAGATTATTATGTTTTGACTAATCATCAAGAGGATAATATGGTTGTCGGTGCTAGAGAAGGCGTAGAAGAAGATAAGAATAAAAAGAACCAAGCAGATTTTGTTTTGTGGTTTACAACCAGTAAGTTTGAGAATCATGAATTGTTGTGGGACTCTCCTTGGGGTAAAGGGTATCCTGGTTGGCATATTGAATGTAGTGGTATCTCTATAAAATATTTGGGAGAATATTTAGATGTTCATGGAGGAGGAGTAGATAATATTTTTCCTCATCATACAAATGAGATTGCACAGAGCGAAGCTTATTTAGGCCATCCTTGGTGTAAATATTGGTTTCATAATGAACATTTGTTAGACGAAACTGGCAAAATGAGTAAATCTAAAGGAACTATTTTAACTGTTAGTACTTTGAAAGAGCAAGGATACGATCCTTTAGCATTTCGATTTATGTGTTTAAACTCTCATTATAGAAAGCAGTTGGTTTTTTCTTACGAAGCCCTAGACCAAGCTTATTTAACTTTAAAAAAGTTGCGTAATCGTATTGCTTCTATTGAAGTTATGGGAACCGAGAGTCTTGATTTGATTCAGAAATATCGTGATAAGTTTATTTCGGAATTGTCTGATGATTTAAATACAGCTAATTCTCTTTCGGTTTTATATGAAGTTTTAAAAGATGATTCTTTGTCTGGGGTAAGTAAAATAGCTTTAATCAGAGAGTTTGATACCGTTTTGTCGTTAAATTTAATTCAAGAAAAGAAAACTGCTTCTAATGAGACGTATATTTTGAATCAGATAGAAAAAAGAAGGGTTGCTAAGCAAAATAAAGATTTTGCTATGGCTGATTCTATTCGTGATGAGTTGTTAAAACAAGGGATTAAATTAATCGATGGTAGAGATGGTACTACTTATGAACTTCTTTAATTACTTTTGGTTTTATAGATAATCTATTTCTGTATAGGGAACGGCTCTTTTTTATATAGCAAATTATAGAGCGTTCTTTTTATTTTTTATTAGTTGGTGGTGATTGCTTTGAAAGTGGTAGAAATTAATTCTTTGGTTCTTGCTTATTTAGGGGATACTATTTATGAAAATTATGTGCGGAGATTTTTGATTTATAAAGGTCTGGCACATGTAGATCAATTGCAAAAAGAAGCAGTTAAGTATGTTAGCGCTAAAAATCAAGCTGCTTATTTGAAGAGTATGATAAGTCAAAACTTTTTATTAGAACAAGAGTTAGAAATTGTTAAGAGAGCTAGAAATTATAAGACTACTTCTCATCCTAAAAGTTGTGATATTGTAACTTATAAATATGCAACTGGTTTGGAAGCTCTAATCGGTTATTTGAGTTTAGAAAATAAGAACGATAGAATTGATGAAATCATGAAATTTATTTTGGAGGATAATGTATGTTAGTTTATGGTAGAAATGTAGCTTTAGAAATATTAAAAAAGCCAAAAAATGTAAGAAAAGTATTATTGCAAGATGGTTTTGATGATAAAAATATTCTCGGTTTATTAGAATCTTGTCAAATACCAGTATTTATTAAATCAAAAAAGGAAATTGATGATTTGGCAGGGGGTGTTCATCAAGGTATAATTTTATATGTTCGTGATTACCAATATTATTCATTATCAGATATTGTTCAGAATGGTGCATCTTTTGTTGTTATTTTAGATCATTTGGAGGATCCTCATAATTTTGGTGCTATTATCCGTACTTGTGAAGCTGCTGGGGTTGATGGCATTATTATCCCTAAAGATAGACAAGTTCAAGTAAATGCTACAGTTATGAAGACTAGTGTTGGAACGCTTGATGTAATGAAAATAGTTCAAGTTTCTAATTTGGCATCTACTATTGATTTTTTAAAGAAAAATGACTTTTGGATTGTAGGGACTGCCTTAGAAGATAGTGTTGATTATCGTAGGATTGATTATTCTGGAAAGATAGCATTAGTTATTGGCAATGAAGGTCATGGTATTTCAAATTTGATTAGGAAAAAGTGTGATTTTATGGCAAAAATTCCAATGTATGGCACTACTAATAGTTTGAATGCGTCGGTTGCCGGAGGAATAATGATATATGAGGTAATACGAAATAGAAAGTAGAGGTTATTTTGAATTACAAAACAGTTAATGATTATGAAATGCTATATTTAGTTAGTGAAGATAAGGATATGAGCTATGATATTCTATGTCGGAAGTATTTGCCTATTATTAAATCTGTTGCTAATAAATACTTTAGTTTTGCAAAGCAACGAGGTGCAGAATATCAAGATTTAATTCAGGAAGGGTATATTGGGTTAAATAGTGCAATTGTTAATTATCGTAGTGATCTTGAGGTTATATTTTATACTTACGCAAGTCTTTGTGTTGAGCGACATATAAGAACTTATTGCCGGTCTTTATCTGCGTTAAAACATCAGATTTTAAACTCTTCTTTTCCTGATGATGGTTATTCTTCTAATATTATTTCTGATGAATCTTATTTTGGAAGTTTTTTTAAATCATCTTCTCGAGAGTTGCTTCAGAAACTTTTTTTCTCTACTTATTCATTTGATTTAGATACAAGGTGTGTTTTTGAATTACGATATAATGGTTTTACTTATAAAGAAATTTCTATACTTTTAGATTTGTCACTTTCTTCTGTTGAAACTAAATTTTCAAAAGCTAGAAAGAATTTAAAAAAAGTGTTTGAAAATTATAATTTGAATTGAAAAAAAATCTTATTTGTTTTACAATGATAATAGGTGAATAGAATATGATGAGCCAGGAACAATTGAGGAAAAAAGATAATTTTCGTTCGGTAGAACAGGCATCAACTGTTCCTTTTTTAGATGCATCTGCATTCGCCGAGAGTGCGGAAATATCTAACAAGCTACCTTTTAAGCGTAGACAGTTAGAGGCTATTACTTTAAATGATTGGTTGAAAGATTATCGTACGAATGAACAACTACAAAATTTATTTGTTAATATGGATATTGCTATGAAATACATTCATGATCAGGGTTATTATATTTCTTCATTTGCACTTGATCGAATAGCTTTGTTAAATCAATCAGTTAGACAAATTCAATTTCAAGAACTAGCACCTTTACCTTATGATATTTTACAGCAGAAGAAAGTCGTTCGTGATAATATTTTTATGGCTTCAATTTTACATCTTGGACTTTATGCAAAATGTTTACAACATTTCACAATGAATACAATTCCTGCTATTAAAGATAATTTTCAACAGTTTGTTATTTTTTTACCTCCCGAGGATGTCCCTTATTATTCTGGGATTATTGAAAAAGGAGCTTCTGTTTATTATAGTGAATATGTGGGTGAGAGGAAAAAACGTGATTTACAGAATTTAGAGAAAGCGGTTTCACCTAATGACGGTGCCGGTAGAGGAAAAAGTTTAGTTAAAACAACTGGTACTAATTATACTGCTGAAAATTTTCTCCCACATAATGAAGAGGCAAATAAAATTATTTATGCTGGTTTAGCAAGAAAAGAAGCGGCTTTTGCTAGAGCATTGATTTATCCAATATTAGTATTTGTTTTAGGTTTTGTTGTTTTGTTTTTGGCATATTTATTTAGGCGTTAAATTCTAAGTAAAGTGCACAATTATTAAAAAATAATTAGAAATGCTTAAATTACAATAGAAAATGCACAACTGAGCACAAGAAAAAGCAAGAAAATTAGATTAAATTATGACAATTTTAAGAAAAATATATTGTATAATGCATAACAAAAATAGGAATTTTTAAAATTTACAAAAGTAATTGCACAATTCCTTTATCTATCTTTTTAATACAATGTATTATATAATAAATAAGCATTAAGTCAAGTTATCATTGACTTAATGCTATAAAAATTGTAATAAGTGAATCATTGTCAATGGTTAAAATAAACTCGCTTTGCTCGCCATTGACAATTTAACAATTATAAGTCTTATTGCACATTAATTGTGCACTTCTTTTTTTAAAATACGATATTTATTTAGGTAATATATATTTTATTTTAATTTGAGTTCCGGTAAAATTTAGAGAAAATAAAAAAGTGAAACTGTTTTTATCCACAGATTCACTTTTTTTAGC
>CALVYB010000005.1 GCA_944371955.1 uncultured Bacilli bacterium | reverse complement strand
TTGCAACTTATCTTGTTTAGCCTTTTCTCTAGCAGCTTCCTTTGCTCTTTTCGCTTCCTCTCGTGCCTTTTTTGCATCTTCTATCGCTTGCAACTTATCTTGTTTAGCCTTTTCTCTAGCAGCTTCCTTTGCTCTTTTCGCTTCCTCTCGTGCCTTTTTTGCATTTTCTATTGCTTGCAACTTATCTTGTTTAGCCTTTTCTCTAGCTTCTATTTTCTCTCGTCTTGCCGCTTCTTTTGCTTCTAGTTTAGCTTTCTTTGCATCAATACGAGCTTGTTCTTTTGCTCTTTTTGCTTCTTCCTTTGCTTTAATAGCTTCTTCTTTTTCACGCCTTATCCGTTCTGCTTCTAAACGTTCTTGTTCCGCTTTTAACCTTGCTTCTTCCTCTAACCTTTTCTTTTCTACTAATTGTCTTTGACGTTCTGCTTCTGCTTCAGCTATTTTGCGTTCTGCTTCTTCTCTAGCAAGTTGTTCTCGACGTAAAGCTTCTTCTTTTCGACGTCTAACCTCATTCATAACAGCCTGCTTCTTTTTTTCTTCTTCTTCTAACTTTTTTTTGGCCTTATCAGCTGCAAGCTCTTGAGCATTATTTTTTTGGGCCAATGCCGCTTCTTTAGCACGTTCCATTTGTTCAACTAAAGCAACCTGATCACCACTAATAACTGCTAAAACATCTTCAGAAGAAATTAAATCTTTTTCTTGCGAAGCATCATTTTCAACCGGTGGTTCTATATTTTCCGCTTGCTTTTTATCATTCATTGTATCACCCCTATATTCTTATCTTAAATTATTGATTTGTTCCTGAAAAGACTCAGATTTAATAATATAACTACCAGAAGTAAGAATATCACATTCTTGACATTTGTCCTTAGTAGTAGCATCAATGCCTCCATCAACATTAATCAAAGCCTTAGAATGATAAGCATTAACCAAATGTCTAACTTCTTTAACTTTATCTTGAGACTCTAAAATAAATGATTGCCCACCTTTTCCAGGTTCAACACTCATAACCAAAATTAAATCCAGCAAAGGTAAATATGGAACTAAACTTTTTACTGGCGTACTAGGCTTAATAGCTAGTCCACACTTAATTCCATAGCTTTTAATAAGTTCTAAATTTTCTTCAATATTATCCATAGTTTCCACATGAAAAGTAATAAATTCTGTATTTAATTCAGCATATAAAGGAATATACTTTTTTGGATTTTCAACCATCAAATGAACGTCTAATCTCTTATTTGTATATTTATAGATATTTTTCATTTCACTAAAAGGCATAGTTTTATTAGGAACAAACTTGCCGTCCATAATATCTACATGAATATAATCAACATCAGTTTCGTTTAACTTTTTTAAATCAACTGGAATATTAGAACTACTTAAGAATGATGCACTAATCCTCATAACAGTTATCCCCTCCAATGAAACTCAAATAGTTAAGATAACGACTTTTCATTATATTATTATCCCTAACAGCCTTTTTTACTTCACATTCAACTTCTTTTGTATGCAAACAATCTTTAAATGGGCAAGGGTAAGACCTAAACTCAATAAAACCATCTCGAATATCTTCTTTAGAATATTGATTAAAGTCTAAAGCTGAAAAGCCAGGAGTATCCATAACCTTTCCGTCAAAAGCTTCATATAAAGTAACTACTCTAGTAGTATGCTTTCCTCGACCTAAGGCCACAGATACTTCTCCTGTTTCTAAATGCCAATCAGGCTTTAACTTATTTAATAAAGTACTTTTCCCAGCACCAGTCTGTCCTGTAAAAACACTTGTTTTACCTTTCAATAACTGTTTTATTTTATCCAATTCTGTATTAAAAACAACAGTATACCCAATTTTTTGATAATAATCTAATTGTTTGTCTATCATTTCATAAACATCATCAGAAATTAAATCTCTTTTCGTAATACATATAATAGGGCGAACAGAATGCAACTCCATCAGTACCAGTAATTTATCTAGTAAATTCAAAGAAAAGTCAGGAGAAACTAAACTAGTAATAAGAAATGCTTGATCAATATTACTCACTTTAGGCCTTGAAAACTCATTCTTCCTAGGCAATATCTTTTCAATTAAATTCTTTTCTGCACTAAATTCTACAAAATCTCCAACCAATGGTAATATTTTCTCTTTTCTAAAAATCCCTCTACATTTACAAGGAAAAACGGTATTCTCTGCTTGTACAAAATGCAAATCGCTATGAATCTTTACAATCTGTCCTCTCATATAATCCCCCTATTCATTACCATCGCCAGTAGATGTATCACTATCACCATCTTCACCTTCCTCTGGTGTAGTAGGTTTAGTTTGTTCGACAGGCTTTCTAGCAATAGTTACAGTAAATGTTTGCCCTTTAACAATTGGACTATTAGCCGCTCTAGATTGGTCAATGATTTTACCTTCTTCATAAGCAGTTGTATCCTGATATTCTACTTTAATAGTCAATCCATATTTTTGACAAAAAGCCTCAGCATCAGCTAAACTCCATCCTTCTGCAGCCATATCAGGGAATGTATCCACAATATTAGGAATATATAAAATGATAGAATCTCCTTCTTTAACTTCACTACCAGCCGCAAGAGATTGACCAATAATCTCCTGTTCATCATATTCACGTTCGCTAGCATCGACATCTCTTTTTTCGACACTAACATCTAAACCATATTTTGTTTCTAAAATAGTTTGCACCTCAATATAATTCTGACCAGTATAATCTTCTATCTCAAAAGTTTCCTCTCCACTAGACTTATAAATAGTAACTTTAGTTCCCTGTTTCACACTTCTATCTTTTTCAGGGTCAGTTTTAACAACTTTTCCTTTATCTACTTTAGAAGATGGAATAGTCTTAATATCTGTTTTGACTTCTAATCCTAACGCTTGAAGTTTTTTCTCGCATTGACTAACTTTTAAACCTTGACAATTAGGAACAATAACATTTTTAGGTTTTGTAACAGCAGGAACAATAAAAGCCACTGTAATAATAGATAAACATAAAATAACAAAAATAATAGACAAAATAATAATTGTTATTTTACGTTTTTTATCTCCTTTATCTTCAATTTTAGTAGCTATAGGTTCTTCTTCATCTTCATTTCTACTCAAATCCTCAATTTTCTTTAAACTTTTAGTCGAATCATTTTCATGTTCTGGATAAGGATATTTATAAGGAGATTCATTAATACGCTCGTCATCAAGAGCAGTAAGCAAATCTTCATGCATACTTCTAGCATCATCGTATCTATTTTTAGGATTTTTAGCGGTAGCTTTTAATATAATATTTTCAATACTTTGTGGAATAGACGGATTATCGTCCTTTACACTAGGTAATGGTTCCCTCATATGTTTCAAAGCAATTTCAACAGCATTATCTCCTTTAAAAGGTAAACTACCTGTAAGTAATTCATAAAAAATAATTCCCATCGAATAAATATCACTTTTAATAGTAGATCCTTTGCCACTTGCTTGTTCCGGTGGCAAATAATGAACAGATCCCATAACAGAATTAGTTTGTGTTAACTGCGTAGCATTCAAAGCCATAGCAATACCAAAATCTGTTATTTTTATTTGGCCATCGTCTTTAATCATAATATTTTGTGGTTTCAAATCTCTATGTATAATATAAGAATCATGAGCATGAGCCATACCATCAGTCAATTGTAACATAATATCAATAGCCTCAGACAACGTAAGACTACCACGCTTCTTCAAAAGCTGTTTCAATGTTTTACCATCAACATATTCCATAACAATATAATAGATACCATCATCCTCACCAACATCATACATCTCCACAATATTAGGATGAGCAAGGCTAGAAGCAGATAAAGCTTCACGCTGAAACCGTCTCACAAATTTTTCATCACTAGACAAATCCCCACGTAAAATCTTAATTGCTACGTTACGATCTAGTATTGTATCATAACCAAGATAAACATTGGCCATACCACCTTCACCAATAGAACGAATAATCTCATAACGATCATTTATCTTTTGCCCCTTTGTAATCATTACTCGTCACCTTCTTCACTGCGAATTAAATAAGCTACAGAAATATTATCTGTACCACCACGATTATTTGCCTTTTGAATTAATCGAATAACTTTATCCTCAATCTCTAAATCAGTAAGTAAAACTTTTTCTATTTGATCTTTATCCAACATATTAGTAAGTCCATCACTAGAAAGAAGAATTTCCGTAATATCCATATCACAATCAAAAATATCTACTTCCACAGTAGTAGCAGCACCAAGCGCCTTCATAAGTACATTCTTTTTAGGATGAACACTGGCCTCTTCTTTTGTAAGTTCTCCTGCACTAACTAACAAATTAACTAATGTATGATCATAAGTAACCTTATGAAGTTTATTATCCTTCATAACAAAACCACTAGAATCTCCTACATTACCAAATAATAAATAATCTCTAGTAAGGATAGCAAGAACTAAAGTAGTACCCATACCTTTACTTTCCGGATGTGTTTTTTCGTGTTGAAAAATTAAAGTATTAATTTCACTAAAAGCATCTCTAATCCAATTAACAGCATCCACTTTACTCATATTTAAAAAAGTTTCTTTAAAATATTTCCCTAAATAACCAATTGCAATAGAACTAGCTACTTCTCCAGCAGAATGGCCACCCATTCCATCCGCAATCGCCATTAAATAATCATCATTTTGATTTTTTACAATAATAACACTATCTTCATTATGACTACGTACTCTTCCCGCATCTGTTAAATAAAAAGATTTCATAATTCCTCCCTCTTACTTCTAAGTTGTCCACAAGCAGCACTAATTTTGCTACCAAATTCCTTCCTGATAGTGACGTTAAGTCTATTCTTCTTAAGTATATCATAAAACTTCATAATTTGAATAGTGCTACTTCTTTTAAATTCTAAATTATTTGTTTCATTATAAGGAATCAAATTAATATAACAATTCAGATGACTAACCAATTGAACTAATTCTTCAGCACATTTTTCTGTATCATTAATACCAGAAAGCATAATATATTCAAAAGTAAGTCGGCGATTAGTCTTTTTTAAATACACATCTAAAGCAGAAACCAACTCTTTCAAAGGATAAGCCTTATTAATAGGCATAATCTGATTTCTCAACTCATCAGTAGGAGCATGAAGACTAATAGCTAAGTTTATTTGTAACGGGAAATCACTAAATTCCAATATTTTAGGTACAATACCACAAGTAGAAACCGTAATATGTCTTGCTCCAATAGCTAAACCTTTTGGATGATTAATAATTAAGAAAAACTTAAGTAAATTATCATAATTGTCAAATGGCTCTCCAATTCCCATCACAACAACATGACTAACTCTAGCCTTTAAATCTTCTTCAATCATTAAAAGTTGAGTAACCATTTCCCAAGTTTCTAGATTGCGAACTTTTTTTCTTCGACCAGATTCACAAAATTTACATCCCATATTACAACCGACTTGACTAGAAATACAAACACTATTACCATAATCATGTTTCATTAAAACTGCCTCAATATGCTCTCCATCATCTAATTCAAACAAATACTTGCAAACATCAATATCTCTTTCAACTTGGACAAGCTTTAATTTTGAAAAAGAATAATCCTCTTTCAATTGTTCCAACATCTCTTTTTTGATATCTGTAACCTCTGAAACAGAAGAAATTCTTTTTTCATATAACCAGGAAAACAACTGATCAGCATGAAATTTTTTAGACCCATGACTAACAAAATATTCTTCCAGCTCATCTCTTGTTAAATTATATATATTCATCGTATCACTCCAATATCTATATTATACAACAAACAATATAAAAAACAAAAGAAAAAGAGACCTTATACAGGTTCTTTAAATATAATTTAATCAGCTTACAATAATTAATACTACCTAACAATTTCAAAAAAACTTAAACTTTTATCTTCTTCAAAAGCCAGTCTATATACATGAATTAATTATTTTATATAATATAGCATTACAAATTTATTCTTTCTATCATGAAATGATGTACCACATGTATTAAATTTTCACTAATTATATTAACATTATTACCTATTTAAATTATTTCCTAATCTATAATCCTCTATTACTTTAGGATTTATTACTTTATTAACATAAATATCGCTATGATGTACCAACAAAAATAAATTACGTATAAAATTAGTTAACTGTTTAGTTGTTAAACCCGCATCAATAAAATATTGTTCAAAAAGATTTTTTAGTTGTTCTTTTGTTAACAAAGCTAAATCATCATAAAACCATTTTTGATTTTTACGAGGTGTATATATTTCAATATATCTTTCTAATATTTTTGAACGAATACAAATATATTTATTTATATCTTTAGGATAGTTCATTAATTTTAAACAAAACATGGCTTGATACAGCTGCTTATTAAATTGCGTAATATTTATAGTCTGATAATAAGGATTAAAATCCCATTGTATATTAGCCAAAGATATTTGGTGCTTATAATTTATCCTCCTGTTTACAATAAGTCGATAAGGATAATTAGAATTTTCACAATAAATAACTTTTGCCATACCCTCTATTAAATAAGAAATCTCACAAGAATCTTGTGTATCATAAAACTGTATAATATTATCGATTCTGAAACCAGGATCAAATATAGTGAAATAAAGTTTATTATTTCTTAAGGATGGATAAACTAAAAAAGTATGTGCCTCTTTAACTAATAAATCACCAGCTGGATTTGAAAATCCATTTGCTTTACAACTAACATAATAAGTTTGCAATCCAACTTGTTTTAATTGTGATTTTAATTTTTTACAATCGCTAATACACCCACTATTTTTTATATATGACGAAATCTTGATATTAACATCTTTTTGTTCCTTTAAAACATATGAAATATAATCAAAATGTGAAACAAAACTGTCATCTATTTGTTTTCTTAATAACCGTATTGCAAATCTAACTTTTTCATCATCATATAACGGTAAATTAGTTAAATTGATTTTCTTTTTTTGAATTATTGAATTATTACCTCTTCTTATTTCCATATTACACCTCTGTTAATCATATACTTAAACAAATTACTACTTGTATTCACAAAATATTTCAGAATTGTTCATAAAATTAGAAATTAAACTAATTCTTTTATATACCTAGTGCCTCTCTAAATGAAACAACGAAATTACACATTTCAAATTTTAATAGTCTTTCTAACAAAATAATTATATATACTTTCATATTATAATTCAATGCAAATTAATTATAGTTTTCAAACAAAAAAGAGCCCTTATACAGGCTCTTTAAACTGTTGTACATCCCCAAAATCAGAATAAGATAAAGTAAAACTAAATTCATTATTAGCAATACCTTTATACTTAGCATAACTATTTAAATTATATTTAACTTCTACTATTTCTCCATACTTATTCTTTTTTAATTCAATAGAATTAACAGGATCATCTAAATCAATATTCAAACCATCCAATTGCTTGACTAAAGTTGTAGTTGAAATTTGCAAATTAATTATTTCTTCTCCCGATGCTAATTCCGTTTTAGATACATATGTAGATAAATTAATTAAGCGATCCATAATAGATGTATCAGTAAGAGTTAAAAATAAATAAGGAGCATCACTCTTAATCCAAATTCCATCTTGTTGTCTCATAAATAAATTATCTTGTTGATAATAATTATTAACTCCATCAGTAAACAAAGCTAAATTGTCATAATGCTTACCAGAATAAGTAGTAACAACCTGATCAATTAACAATTCATAATTAAAGTTATAATTTCCCTTTTCTATAGAAGATAAATTGTAATAAAATTCTCCCAAATTCAAATCAGTACTACCAAGAACCGGACCTCTACCTCCAATATGAGCAATCATAGCCAAAACTATAAAAAACAAAAAATAGATTCCAAAAAATAAAACCGCTTTACCTTTGGGTGTACTAATAAACTCTAACGCTTGCTCTTTATTAATTTTAGTCTGATGTTTGTTATTCTGATTCTTTTCGTCCATAAGCTACCTTCCCAATATAATCTTCTTTTTTGATACCATTAATAAAATTACTAGCAAGCATTCTCCTTTTACCCATAGGTTTTATATCAGTCAATACAAGTTCATAATCTTTTGTGGCAATTCCAATACCATCTTTATAAATATGCAAAACTTTTCCTGATGGATAATTACTTGTATCATTTTTTTGTATCCTAGACATATAAACTTTAAATTCTTTATTCCCAATAACACATGAACTCCCTGGAAAAGGATTAAGACCACGAATTTGATTAAATAACTCTTCGCTTGTTTTAGAAAAATCAAGATACTCCTCATCTCTCTTAATATTATAAGCAAAAGTTACTTCATCACTATTCTGTTTGATGCGCTTGGCACTACCGTCTAAAATAGACGGTAAAGTGTCCAACAACAACTCCCTTCCTATCAACTGTAACTTATCGTGTAAGGTTTCCATAGTATCAGTTTCCAAGATTTCTGTTTCCCTTTGCGAAATAATATCACCACTGTCCATAGCAACATCCATATACATAATAGTGATACCAGTTTTACGATAACCATTGATAATCGCTTTATGAATGGGTGCACCACCTCGAAGTTTTGGAAGAAGTGACGCATGCACATTAATACATCCATATTTAGGATAATCCAATAATACTTTAGGTATAATTTGTCCATAAGCACAAGTGATAATAATATCCGGTTCAAGCTTCAAAATATCATCATACTCATTGCGAATATTTTCTGGTTGTAACACCAAAATATTATGTTCTAGTGCTAATTTCTTAACAGGAGAAAAAGAAATTTCCTGTTTTCTTCCTACCCTGCGATCAGGCTGTGTAACAACTCCTACAACTTGATAATTTTCTATTAACCCTTCTAAAACTGGAACACTAAACTCTGGTGTTCCCATAAAAACGACTTTTATATTTTCCATATTTTCACCTCTATCGATACAACGTAACTATACTAACTAATACTCCAAGCGTAATTAAAAGAGATCCCAAAAGTACCAAAAAGGAAACCTTTCCATCTTCAGATTGCTCTTCTAAACGAATCGTAGGTAATACAATTTCTACTTTCGTCTCCTCTTTTTCCACAATAAATTGAGAATATGGGATTTGTACAAATTCTATCTGTTCTTTAGGAATAATTTTATCCCAAGACAAACCATCTAATTTATTATCCATGATTTGTGAAGCAAGTAAACTAATGTCTGTCTCTTTATCATTAAGAATATCTGAAATCCGCTGTATTTGATTTTTAGAAAAATATTGTCTCTTCACCAACATAATAGTAGGAACAGATTGACTTTGACACAATAATTTCCACTCATCATTACATAAATTTTCAATTTTTTTACCATCTTCTTCGTTTATATTTTTTTCTCTCAATATTTGATGCAAACCTTTAAAACAGCCTATATAATCTCTTTTTGCATAACTATTAATTTCTAACTTCTTAGGAGAAGGTGGACATAAAAAAGAAGAAAAATAAATTGGACTATAGGTAGCATAGTAACAGGCCATCACAAAATCATCAGTAAAAGAAACAAAATGATGTTTAAAATCCATCTCTTTCCAAAAAGAAGAATATTTTTTTTGTAATTCCTCAAACCTGCAATAAAAATTATCATATTTTTGAGGAATAAAACCATTTTCCCTAATACTATCTATATAAACATCAGAAATCCCATGATATAAATAACCTTCTACAATATATTGCTTATAAATATACTCTAATATTTCCTGACGATGCTCTTCAACTGCAGTTTTATATCCTAATTTTTTAGCACAAAACTTAACTAGAATTTTACAAACCCCTAAATTAATATCGTGAAAATTATCTATCTTATGCCACAACAAATCTAAATGATGAACAAAATCGGCCAAATATTCTTCATCACCAATGATAATTTGATATTTTATCAAAGTATCAAAAAGTAAAAAGAAAGGTTGTTCTAAACCAGAAAATTTTTCATAATTAATAGAATCTTTCTTCTTCTTATCATTATATCGAGGATTATCTACAACCTTTTTTAATAAATCCTGAACTTCTTTCTTATAAAAAATAGAAGAAAACATTCATATCACACCCCTAATTACAGGAACCACATAATGAAATAATAACCAGCTCCTAATACAATAATAATAAATAATATAAATAAAATAATACGAATTAATAAATTATTAATATCCCAATAATTATCATAACGTTTTTTACTATGCTCCATTAAATTCTGAAACTCTTGATGATTTTTTTTGTTAACACAATTTTCATGACTTCCCCTCTGAATTTCATCATCAGTAAGCAAAAATTTATTTCCTGACATAGCAATCACCTCTATCATTAATACAAGAATAACATATTTTATTAAAAATGGCTAGGATTAAAGTCAATATCAAACTTAAGTTTATGATTATTTTTATAATGATTTTGAACTTTTAACAAGATATCAAATAAGACATCTTCCTTTTTATATTTTAAAATAATTCCATACCGATAAATATTATTAACTTTAAATACCGCCAAACTGGTTGGACCAAGTATTTTAGTATGCTGTAAATTTCGTTCTAAAGAACGTTTTATCTTTAATGCCTCTTGAAAAATATAATCAGCATCTTTTCCGCTAATCTTCAAGTAACATAAAAAATAAAAGGGAGGATAGCCAAGTCTTCTACGAATCTGCATCTCTTGCTTATAGAAACCTAAATAATCATGATGTTTCACAAAAGCAATGGCATAATGATCAGGATTAAATGTTTGAATAAACACCTTGCCTGTTTTACTACTTCTACCACTTCTACCAGCAACTTGTGAAAGTAAAGAATAGGTATTTTCACTACTCCGAAAATCAGGAATATTTAAACTAGTATCAGCATTAATAACACCAACTAAAGTAACATCACTGAAATCCAGACCCTTAGCCACAATTTGTGTACCCAACAAAATATCATATTCATGATTGCGAAAAGCATCAATCATCTTTTTATGAGCACCTTTTCGACTAGTAGTATCGACATCCATTCTAAGCACTTTAACATCAGGTAATAAATTATGTAATTCTTCTTCTATTTTTTCCGTACCAACACCCAAATCTGATAAAGCCTCTTCTCCGCAATGAGGGCACTTGTTAGGAAGCGGTGTTGCATAACCACAATAATGACATCGCAACATCCTGTTGCTTTTATGATAAGTTAATGTAATATCACAATGTGGACATTTGATAGTCTCACTACAATTTTTACAGGTGACAAAAGTAGAGAAACCTCGGCGATTCAAAAATAAAATTGCTTGTTCTCCTCGTTCAACGCAATAAGAAATTTCTGTTAATAATCGTTTAGTAATATGAGAAGAGTTATTTTTAGCCTCTTGATTCATATTAATAATTTCTACACTAGGTAAACTTTTACCATTCACTCTATCTCGCAACATAAGAAGTTCATAAACTCCTTTTTCAGCCCTAGCCATAGATTCTAAAGATGGCGTTGCACTACCCAATAAAACAGGACAGCGATGATAATTAGCTCTCCATATCGCTACATCCCGTGCATGATATCTAGGATTTTTATCTCCTTGTTTATACGAATCACTATGTTCTTCATCCATAATAATAACGCCAATGTTTTGTAGTGGTGCAAAAATAGCACTTCTTGCCCCAATAACTATATTAGCTTCGCCTCTAGCAATTCTTCTCCATTCATCATACTTCTCTCCATCAGATAACGCTGAATGTAAAGCAGCAATTTGATTACCAAAACGATTAGAGAATTGTTCCACCATCTGAGGAGTTAAACTAATCTCTGGAACTAAAATAATAGCAGTTTTTCCTCGATTTAACACTTCTTCAATAATTTGCATATATACTTCAGTTTTACCGCTGCCAGTAACACCAAAAAGTAAAAAAGGGATATGTTTTGTATTAGCCAAAACAGCATCAACAACTGCTTTTTGAGAAACAGTTAAAATCTTTTTATTATCCACTTTTATTTCATATTTCATTCGATAATCTTCTTGTTTTATCTCACCTAAAATACCTTTTTCAATTAAAGTGGTAAGAGCAGAACTGGAAATTTTTAATAATTCTTGCCTTAAAATGAATTCTCTAGCAGAAAATAAATTTAAAATTTTTTTTTGAGCAGAAGAAGTTGGCATATAATTTTTATCTTGTAATTGATAAAAGGTTTGATATTTTTTAGGAACTACCACACCGGCTTTAGCTTTCAAAGCTTTAGGTAACATCACTTGATAAGTACTAATTAAAGTAGACAACGTAGTTCTTTGAATTTCTTGTCCAAGAAGTAATAATTCAGGATTTAATATAACATCATGATCAAGTACAGAATATATTTCTTTTAAATCTCTCTCACTTTCCTCCTTAATTTGTAACACAAATCCTTCTAAAGTTTGCTTTCCAAAAGGGACTAAAACCCGTATTCCAACTTTTATAGAACTAATCAAATGACTGGGCACAAAGTAATCAAACACTTTATCAACACTCTGACTAGAAAGTTGTACTAAAACACCAACAACCATATAACACGCTCCTTCACTTATATTATAGCACAAACAAAAAAGGTCACAACGTGACCTAAATAATTTCTATATTATCATCTATTTCTGCTTTCTTAGATGAGTCTTCAAACAAAACACTAGGATCATCTACAAAATCCCTTACTCTCGAATTATTTTCTTTACTATTTTTTTTCTCCTCATAATAAGCAATAAAAAACGAAACAAAAGCAATAACTAATAGACAAATAATAACAACTACCGGTTTCACAAACTCACCTTCTTACATTAAAACAATCTTAAAATATCATTAAATGTAATAACAACCATTAATATCATCAACAAAAATAAACCTATAGTATGAATCATATTTTCAGTTTCCGGTTTTACAGGAGAACCTTTTATTTTTTCAATAATAATGAACAAAATATGCCCTCCATCAAAAGCAGGTAATGGAAGTAAATTAATAAAACCAACATTAATACTTAAAAATGCCACCAAATATAAAATATTCATAATTCCACCAGAACTTTGATTACCAACTACAGAAAAAATACCAACGGGACCACTAAGCTGTGAAAGACTGATTCCACCAGTAAATAAATAACCTACAGTAACGGCCATTTGTTTAAAAATAGAAACGGTTTTTTTACCAGTAAATGATAATGCTGAAAGCACTCCTTTTTGCACTTCTTGTTCCATACCAATACCATATTGATAAGAAGTTTCACCATTTACTTTTTTCTTCTTTGGCTGTATAGAATAAGTTTCAACCTGCTCATTTTCTTTTTCTACCTTAATATCACTGGCTTCTTCAGGATCAGCAACCGCCAAATATAGACTAATGTCATCAGTAGTAGAAATAGAATGACCATTAATCTCTAAAATCCTATCCCCAATTTCAATTCCAGAATTAGCTGCTGCAGAATTTTTTACAACAGAAGTAACAACTGGTTCCATAGTAGAACCACCCCAAATAAGACCAATTAAAAAAAGTAATAATACCGCACAAATAAAATTATTACCTGCACCAAAAAACATAATTAAAAATCTTTGCCATGGTTTTTTTGACTGCAATCGTTTATCTTTTGGAATTTGCTTTAAATCATCATCTTCCACATCTTCTCCAGCCATCATACAGAACCCACCAATAGGAATAGCTCTTAGAGTATATTCAGTTTCTTTTCCTTTTTTACTCCATATTTTAGGACCCATACCTATCGCAAATTCATACACATAAACACCATTAAGTTTAGCCATCATAAAATGTCCAAACTCATGAACAAAAACAATAACACCTAAAATTAAAATAAACAATATTAAAGTAATAATAAAATGCATCTGTTGCCTCCTTATAATACACTAGAAAAAATAATAAAAGCTAAAACCACAAAAATCAAACTATCAAATCTATCTAAAATACCACCATGTTCAGGAATCAAATTAGAAAAATCTTTTTTATCATAATATCTTTTAATAGAAGAAAATACTAAATCACCTAATTGTCCTACTAAAGACAAAATAACCGTAATAACGATAACAAATGGTAAAGACATAGCCGAGTTAATTACAGTAATATAAAATGCTGTTGCTACAAAGGTACCAATAAAAACACCACCAAGTAAACCTTCAATTGTTTTCTTTGGAGAAACTATAGGGCACAATTTATGTTTTCCAACTAACATACCCGTAAATAATGCAAAAGTATCTGTAATTGTTGTAATAAGCAATAAATAAATAATATACATAATATCATAGTTACGACAAATAATAAGTAAATTAAAACTTAAACCAATAAATAATACAGACCCTATCAAAAACAAAGCATCATTTAAATTATATCTCTTAAAATCATGAATAAATACCATTGGAGATAAAAATGCAAAAATCATAAATGCAACAACTCTATAATCCATAGTATAAATAAAATCGATAGAATCAAAATGAGATAAAGAAAAGAACACTACCATAACATAAGCAAACACCTTCATTAAAAAAGGGAATTCTTTTCTACTTTCACGAATATGAATTAATTCATATAATCCCATAATAGATAATAATGACATAAAAATAGCAAATAATTTACCACCTGCAATTAAAATAGGAACAAAAATAATTATCATTAAAATAGCACTCAAAACTCTTTTTTTCATGACGCGTTACCTCCAAATCTTCTATTTCTTTTATTAAATTCTACGATTGCATCGTAAAAATCATTCTTTGTAAAATCAGGAAAATAAGTTTTTGGGAAATAAAACTCAGCATAACTAGCTTGATATAACATAAAATTACTAAGTCTTAACTCCCCACTTGTACGAATAACATAATCGAGAGGAGGCAAATTTTGATACAAATTTTCCCGTAAAGTCTCTAATGTAATATCATCCGTCTTTATTTTCCCATCAACAACTTGTTGCACAATCTTCTTAGTCATATCTAATATTTCACTCTGTCCACCATAATTAATACAAAAATTAACTACCGCTTCAGTATTATTCTTTGACGCTTCTTCCATTTTATCCATTGCCGATAAAACTTTTTTAGGAAGCGGTTCTCTTCTTCCAGAAAAAATAACTTTAATTCCATTTGCTATAAGATCTAAAAATTCATCATTATAAAGTTTAACAAATAAATTCATTAAATAGTCAACTTCTTTTTTTTCACGTTTAAAGTTTTCTGTAGAAAAAACATAAAGAGACAAATATTTAATACCCATTTCTTTTGCATAAATACAAATCTCTTTCAAACGATAAAAACCTGCTCTATGCCCTTCACTTCTAGACAAATTCTTATTTTGAGCCCATCTTCCATTTCCATCAACAATAATTCCTACATGCGTAGGAATAATTAAGTCTTTATTCATTATTCTTCTACCTCAAAATTATTATATAACAAGACAAAAGAAAAAGAAAGCAAAAATGCTTTCTAAAACTTGTCAATATCAATTTTTATATACTTGTTATCTTTAAGTGCGCTGCTAGCTTGAACTAAAGTACGAATAGCATTAGCACATCTTCCGCCTTTGCCAATAACTCGACCCATATCATCTTCAGCAACAATTACTTGAATTAACATAACATTCTCTTCTTCTGTTGGAAATTCTTTTACACTAACAGCATCAGTATCTACCACTAATGATTTAACGATTTCCTCAGTCAACTGAACTAAATCCATAATTACTTATCCTTCTTTGCTTTAGATTCAGCAAATTTTGTCATAATACCAGCTTTAGAAAATAGGCTCTTAACAGTATCTGTAGGAATAGCACCATTATTAAGCCATTTTAAAGCTACTTCTTCATTAATATTAACTTTTGCTTCACCAACAGGTGCATAAGTACCAATCAATTCAATATATTGACCATCTCTAGGACTTCTAGAGTCAGTAGCAACAATTCTATAAGTAGGTTTCTTTTTAGCACCCATTCTTGTTAGTCTAATTTTAACTGCCATAATATCCCTCCATTCCTTAATCCAAAATTAGTATAATAAAAAAAACATAGACTGTCAACCTTTTTTTTATAACAGTGCTATTTAAAAAATAAAAATAGCACTAATCAGTGCTATCAACAAATTAAATAGTATTTTCTTCTATAAAATCATCTCGAAGCTCTTGATCAATAACATCTGCTGCAGATTCATTTTGATCTACATCATCAACAATCTCATCCCATGGGTCTTCATCTTCATTAGTTTCAATTTTTACTTTAACATCACCAACTAATTCTATACCAAGTTCTTTTTCTATAGTATAATGAATTTCATGATTAGAAATGGAAATATCTGAACAAGTTGGTTGTTGTAGACTTCTAACAATAATTTGTTCACCTGTAACATCCTCATCATGATTACGCATACGAACGACTTCACGGTAGTTTTGCATTTCTTTAATAACATCTGTTTTAGTATCATTATCATAAGAGTACCAGATATTAACATCATAACTACCAGAAATAATAATTTGGTTACCTACTTTTTCACCATGAAAATTATGATTAATAACCCAACAACCTAAAATAGTAGATGCATCTTCTTTCAATGCAACAACATGATCGGTAGTAAATAATTTTTTACCCTTACCAATAACAGCTTTCGTAACAATTTCTTTATAACTAGACATATCTACCCCTCCTAACTTAATGTATGCAATAACCAATATATGTTTGACTAATATTTTGTTTTTTGCAGAATTATGTTACACTATTGTAGGAGGTAGAATATGGCATCAGCAGTAATTCATTTAGCAGTCGCAAAAGTATTAGAACCATACTTTAACATAAAAAAAAGAAAAGATTACTATCTAGGGGCAATTGCACCAGACATTGCCAAACAAATAGGAAGAACAAAACAAGAATCTCACTTTTTATATAACGAAAAAGAAGATGTACCAAACATGAATCTATTTACAAAAAAATATCCTTTCTTTTATAAAAATGATTTTGACTTAGGATATTACATTCATTTACTTACAGATAAATTATGGTTCGATAAATTCTTAAATACATTGGTACAAAACAATTCTATCCATCTAATAGATGGCACAATCATCAATGTATTACCAGAAGAATTACCCAAATTAATATACTCAGATTACACCAATCTAAATGTAAAAATCATTGAAGAGTACGATATGGATTTATCCCTTTTTTATGAAGAGTTCCAAAAACCCGACACAATAATTGATGAAATACCTATAGAAAAGTTAAACATACTAATCGACAAAATGGGAATTATTATAGAAAATTCAACCAATGAAAAGAACTACATCTTTGACATTTTCTTAATAAAACAATTTATAGAAAATACTAAAGAAAGAATTTTAAAAGAAATAAAAGACTATGAACAAAATGATATGAACCCCGTTTCTTGGACATAGAAACGAGGTTTTTATATGAGCAAATTAAGTTATGAAGAAAAAATAGAAATATATAATAAAAGAAAAGCAGGAGTAACATTAAATACTCTACATTCTAAATATGGTATAACTAAGCATAATATTCAATATTTGGTTTGGCTTATAGATAGGCATGGATTTGATATATTAAAACATACTAAAAATAAATATTATCCACCTTACCAAAAAGAACAAATTATAAATCGAGTATTATTAAATAATGAATCAATACAATCTGTTTCTGTTGATGAAGGACTGCCAAGTGAAGGAATGTTACATACTTGGATAAAAAAATATAAAGAAATGGGTTATAATATAGTTGAACGAAAGCGAGGTCGATCGACTATGCCAAAGAAATCTACAAAGCCCCCAAAAAATGAAACCATAGAAGAAAAAGTTAAAAGATTAGAAGAAGAAAATTTATATTTGAAAGCAGAACTAGATTACTCAAAAAAATTGAGAGCCGTTGTTCAAGCAAGGAAGAATCAACAACAGAAGAAAAAGTAAGTGTTGTAAGTGAACTTCGGCTAAGATATCCATTAATGATTCTTCTAAAAGTATCTGGTTTGGCTAAATCTGTATATTATTATACTTTATCTAAAATAGATAAAGATGATAAAAACAAAGAAGTAATTAATAAAATAAAAGAAATTTTTCTTAAACACAAAGAAAGATATGGTTATCGTAGAATCACATTAGAATTAAGAAATCAAGGTTATAAGGTTAATCATAAGAAAGTATATAGAATAATGGTTAAATTAGGATTAAAACCATTAAAAAGAAATAAAAGAAAATATTCATCATATAAAGGTACAGTTGGTAAAGTTACAGATAATCTTATTAATAGAGATTTTGAAGCAGATTATCCAAACAAAAAATGGTATACTGATGTTACAGAATTTAATCTCCGTGGAGAAAAATGTTACTTATCTCCAATACTAGACGGATATAATGGTGAAGTAATATCTTATAATACTTCTAAATCACCTAGTTTAGAACAAATAAATGATATGCTTAATAAAGCATTTGATAAAAACACTAATCTTGAAGGATTAATATTTCATTCGGATCAAGGATGGCAATATCAACACCATTCTTATCAACAAAAATTAAAAAATCATGGAATTATTCAAAGTATGTCTAGAAAAGGAAATAGTATGGATAATGGGATGATGGAAAACTTTTTTGGCATACTCAAAACAGAAATGTTTTATGATCAAGAAGATAATTATAAAACATTAGATGACTTGATAAAAGCAATAGATGACTATATTTATTATTACAATTATGATAGAATTAAAGTAAAATTAAAAGGACTGTCCCCTGTAAATTACAGGTTACAATCCTCTAATTAGAAACTAATTATAAACTGTCCAACTTTTGGGGTTCAGTTCAAAAATCATAGTCTTTTTTAATTATTAATTAAACAAATTGTAAAAATAATCATTCAATTCATCTTGAATATAAGAAATCATCTGATTTACTTTTTCTAAATGTTCCATATAAGCAGCATAAATAGGAATCTCACATAATTCATTTTCTATTTCTTTCAAACTTTCTTTGCCTTCATAGCCATTTTTAACAAATTCTTTCTGCCTACTTTTTAAAGTTTCAATTAAATGCATTAAATTTTCATTCTTTTTCATTTTTTCTTTTAATCTAATACATTGTATATAATCATTGCTATTTTTTATAGTTAAAATTATGTCTTCTAATTTTTTATTCAACTGCTGCACCATCCAAACTCCAAGTTTTAGCATCTTCTATTGTTACTACAACTAAATCTCCTGGAGTAAGATCTCTTTGACTAGAAAAATTAATTAATTTATTAGTTGCACTATACCCATAATACATATTCTTTTTATCAGAAATACCTTCAACTAAAACTTCAAGTTGTTTTCCGACAAGTTTTTTATTATTTTCTAAGAAATAATGGTTAACAACTTCATTTAATCTCTGAAGACGTTCTTCTTTTTCTTTTAGAGGAACCGGATCTGCTAATCTACAAGCGGGAGTTCCCTCTCGTTTAGAAAAGATAAAAGTAAAAGCATTATCATACTGACATTCACGAACTAAATCTAAAGTTTCTAAAAAGTCTTCCTCAGTTTCACCAGGAAATCCTACAATGATATCTGTAGAAATGGCAACCCCTGGAATTTTATCTTTAATTTTATGGAATAATTCTAGATAGCTTTCTTTGGTATATCTGCGCCCCATTAACTTTAAAATGCGACTAGAACCACTTTGAACTGGCAAATGAACACTAGGCATAATATTAGGATATTGAGCTATAACGTCTATCATTTCATCTGTAAAATCCCAAGGATGAGACGTTGTAAAACGAATTCTAGGAATTCCCATTTTAGCAACATCTTCCAATAAATTAGCCATAGTATAATCATCATACAAATCCTTACCATAAGCATTGACATTTTGACCAAGTAAAGTAACTTCTTTATAACCATCATTAACTAATTTTTGAACTTCTTCTAAAACATCTTCTTTTAAACGACTTCTTTCACGTCCTCTTGTATATGGTACTATACAATAAGTACAGAACTTATTACAACCATAAATAATGTTAACATAAGCCTTATAATCATTAACTCGAAGAACAGGTAACCCTTCAATCAAATCACCTTCACGAGAAAAGACTTCAATTTGTTGTTTATTCTCTTCAATGGCTTTATCTATAATAGTAGGTAATTGATACATATTATGAGTACCAAATACAAAGTTAACCCATTTATAATCTTTAAGAATCGAATCAACTACACTTGATTCTTGAGCCATACACCCACACATTCCAACAATTAAATCTTTCTTCTCCTGTTTCAAATGTTTAAGTCTTCCAAGCATTCCAAAAGCTTTATTATGAGCATTTTCACGAATAGAACAAGTATTTAGCAACACTAAATCAGCATCCATATAACTATTAACTTTAGAAAATCCTAAAAATGTAAGCAAGGCCTCTATATTTTCACTATCATGTTCATTCATTTGACATCCATAAGTTTTTAAATAAAAAGTCTTTCCTTGATATTTATTTTTTACTGCATCATCTTCCTTAAATTCAACTCTTTTATAAGGACGAATATCTCTAGTCCTAGCTTCTTTAAAATCAGGTAAATGCATAATACCACCTCACAAATCAACAAAAATTATACCACAAAAGTATAAAACAAAAAAGAGGAAATCTTCCTCTTATAACACACTTTCTTCTAATGAAGTATTAATCATTTGATCCAACAGAGAAAATTTCCCCTTCATCAAATCATTTTTAATTAATTCTAAATTATCAACAATCTTATTTAATAATTCATTCATACTAGGAACCAAGTTTTCTTTTTTTTCTAAACTATCAACAATATTTTCTAAATTTGTTAATTTAGAATACTTACCATAATAATTATTTTTAATACATAACTGATATAGCTGTTTAAATGACAAAACATCAATGTTATTAAAACGTTTTTCTTCTAATATTTTCAACGCTTGAAAAGCACTCTGATTATGAATAGCAAGATCCAAAACAGTTGCACCATTCTTATTTTTAATATTTAATAAATATTTCTGACTCTTTATTAGATGCTCTAATACTTTCAAAGCTGAAACAGCAGTATCTTTCACAAGTAGATGACCAAGTGTATTGCCATCTGAGTTTTGATGATTAGCATTCCAATTACGTTTACGAATAAATTTTAAAACTAAATCATATTGTTTTGCCTTAAGTAATCGAGCTACAACATCATTACCAGCGACATCAACTGTATTAATATCTACCTTATTTTTAGAAATAAGTTCATCCACTAAATGATAGTACCCTTCTTTAATTAATTCAAAAATCAGGGATGGTTCCTCTTCACAAGCTCGAAGCGCTTGCTTTTCATCATAAAACATGTATAACACCTCTCTGTTTATGTGACAGTTATATATTTTATCATAAGGTTCTCTTTTTGTCAAATTATCATCCCCTATACTTATTTATAATTTGACCTAAAAACAAATTCTTATACTAAAATAATTTATTAAAAAGAAAGAACGCAAGGATTAATATTATGTGAAAAATTACCAAATAAAAAGAAGCCAAGAAAGACTTCTATTAACATTCTTATAAACTTACTTCAATTTAGTACCACAATTAGTACAGAAATTACCTCCATTAGAAGGCGTACCACAACTAGGGCAGAAATTACCTCCTTGAACAGGAGATGATTGTTGTGGAGGTTGTTGTGAAGCTGCTTGATTAGCAGCTACTGCTCTAGCTTGATCTAACTGTTGTGCTGCCTGATTAGCATAAGGATCATATACTTGTGTATTTCCTGGAGCAGCTTGCGGATTGCTAGCATTAGTTACGACACCACCCATCATACCACCAGAAGCCATATTCATCATACCGACACCTAAGAATCCATTCATCGCACCAGCTTCATTTTTAGCAGCATCTTGAACCGCATTGGCGTAAGCACCAACAAGTGTTCCTTGTTGCATAAATTGATTAGAAGATAATTCATAATTATCGATTTTTTGATTAGATTCATCATCTAAAGTAACAGATTCAACAACAAAACCAACAATATTTAATCCGCGATCACGGATTGGTTGATCAAATACTTTTTCATCCATGACTTTCTTAATTTCATCTGTACTACTTGGTAACTCTAATACTGGAGTTTTATGTTCAGAATTTCCTAACTCGTTTAAGACATTTTGAAAAGCCCCAATAACTTCCGAACGCATTTGTTCGCACAACTCATCTTTTCGATATTCTTCTGCAGTTCCTGCTACACGAGACATAAACACTGCTGGATCACTAATTTTAAAAGTGTATTTACCAAAACATTTAACTTCTACACGAAGTGGACTCATAGAACCCGTCATTTGATTAGGGATTGGATGAGACCAATCTTGAAACGGAATTGGTGCTGGCGTTCCAAATTTATTATCCATAATCTCTTTAGCATTAATATAAAATACTGCCTGCTCTTTAAAAGTTCCACCATTATAAGTAAATCTTCCCCACATTTCTTTAAACACAGCACCAAATTGTCCTGCAAAAAAAGATGGAGATGTAGATTCATCAAAAGTAAATATACCAGGCTCTGCAGTAGCATCCAAAATTTGACCATTTTGGAAAACTACAGCAATTTGTCCAGGTGCAACCTGAATAGCACTATTTTTAGAAATAACTCCGTTAGGGGTAGATACTTTTTTCATCAAAATATCTTGTCCCAAATCCTCACAACGAATATAATCTTTCCATTGATCATGCAACGTACTTCCCACTGCAGCTACAGCCGCTTTAATTAAACCCATAAAAATACCTCTCTTTCATTATTAAAAACGATGTCCTCCACCGCCATGGCTTCGCCCACTACTTCCTGAATGATGAGAACTTCCACCACCACCACTACTGCTACTAGTAGAAAGTGGAACAGCAACAGTATTGGTAGAAATTAATCGATCACTCACAACTCTCATTTTTAAAGAATCTTTATCTAAATACTCCCGAGAAGAAGTAGCAACTCTAACTAATTTGTTTTTATGAATCATAATTCCTATAACGATAATAGTAATTGCCAAAGGTGCTCCTAAAACAATAAGCCAAGGAAATTCACGATAAATCTCCCCAGTATCACTAATTGCATATTTACTATCTTTATTACTAGGTAAACCCATTGTATCATAATTTTCAATAATTGTCACAAACTTTGTAATACCTTGCATATAATGACGCTCGCTAAATTCTTGATAAATTGCATCTAATGTCATATCAATTCGAGAATCACTGTACATAGCAATTGCCTTACCAGTAGTTGACATATATATCTCTCGTGTATCCATATCAATAAGAAATAAAATACCACTATATTCAGCATCCGTTCCAAAATCATTGTAATCATAAAAATCATCAGCATATTCCATAGCACTCAATTTATTATTATCATTTATAGTAACAATTGCTAAATCAAAATTAGTTTTATTAATAAATTGATTTACTTGTTGATAAATTTCTTCTTCTTCAGATGGTGTTAACAAATCAGCAAAATCATAAATCTTTTCACTAGCATCAATTGCTGGTGTATTTAGAATATTATCTAAATTTTGACTAGTGACTGTAATATCGGAAGAAATCAACAAATTATCCTCCGTTCTAGTAAAAGTGTTAGTACTAGCATAAACCGGTATGATACAAAAAACAAACAGAATAACAGTTAGAAGAAAATATCTAATTTTTTTCATATGATACCTCCTAAATATAATAAAATACAAACAACAAAACAAGACAAGAAAATGATAGCACTCCAAAATACAGTTTCCTTAATTCCTAATGGCAAATCTCCAACAATCTTCCCTGTTTGACCATTCATCGCAAAAGTATACATTTTATCATGATATTTAATATTAACCATAAAAACAGGTAATAAAATATAGTTAGAATGATGTTTATTAATTGACAAATTATGTTTAAGAAGAGTAGACTGTTGATGCTTAACATTCTCTTGCAATAAAGAAAGGGAAGTCTTTTCTGTCCGAGTTTTAGCTCTAAGTTCTGCATCATCTTCCAATACATCATATTTTTCAGATAGAAATCCAGATAAAAAAGCATGATTATAAACAACTAAATCTTTATATTCAAAAGGCTCTAAAGAATCCATCAAATCATCTGGAAATCTAGAAGAACCATCAGCCAACACTTTGTCATAATGCATAGTACCATCACAAACAACTGAAAAACGATCCGTTTTAGTATAACGATTTCTAAAATCACTCCAAGTCTGAATATCAGTACCCCGAAACTCAGCTGTACCACTCACATCAAAATCATAAGCCCAAAATGGAATATAAATTCCCGTAATCTTCTCAATATTATTCTTACTTTTAAAAGACTTAGGAACTAACGGCCTATGCTTTACCAACTTTTCAAACGCAACAGTAGCATCTGCTTTAACTTTTTTAAACGGAATAATTAAATCCGGGACTCTACTATTTTGTATTTTTTCCCTTAAAATAGCTGTATTTCCACAGTAAACACAAAAAGTAGCTGTAGTATTAGCATCTGCTATAATTTCTGCTCCACAACCTTTACAACGATAAACATCAGCTGTTTCTAGAACCACATCTTTTTTCTCTACTTTTATATCATTTACCTCTTTACTACTAGCATTTTTATGTTGCTGCATCTCTTCTAAGGTAAATTTACTACCACAATATTCACATGTCCATTTCTGTTCTTTAGGAGAAAATTTAATTGTTGCTCCACAACTTGGACACTTATTATCTAACGCCTCCATGAAACCACCTCTACTATATTAATCATAACACAAAAGAAAACAATAAGAAACTAAATCATTATGATATATTACACTTTAATATAAATTACTAAAATTTGGTCAATAATACTTGTAAAAGATAACATAACTATCTAATCTAGAAGAATCCCATATCAAAAAATAAATTATAGGTATAAAAAAAGACAAATAAGTCTATATATAGACCTATTTGTCAATACCATACAAAATCATTTTCTTTTTTTATACCATTCATCTCTAAATAATTTATATGACAAGAAAAATGTAATTAAATTAGAATAATTAAACAGTCTCTTACCAATATGACCATCAACAACCTTATGAATAGAATAAGGATGTTTTTTTAATCGTTTAAATACTTGATTATAATGACTAAATAATTTTTTCTGAAACAAAGACAATACTCGTTTAGATTGCCGAAGAGTTTTAGTAAGTTTCGCATATTTTTTTGCAACATTTTTTCCGTTTAAAATACTAAAAGCAGCCATTCTTCCAGAATATAAAGCTTGATAAATTCCTTCGCCTGTCATAGGTTCTGAAAAACTACCAGCATCCCCTACAAATAAAACTTGATTTTTCCAATAAGGCTTTACTATAGTTAAATTAGGCAATTGTGCTCCTTTTCTAGAGTATCTTTCTAAATTTTTAACTCCTATTTCCGACATAAAAGCTTTTGTAATTTCAATTGCATTGGATTCATACTTTGGAAAACCTAATCCTACATTATAATATTTTCCTTTAGGAAAACTCCAACCTAATTGTTTTCCTTGATACACAAAAAACGTTAAATCGCTATTATGATTAAAATCTTCTTTTTTAATATCATATTCTACAAAAAAGACATTCTGAAATTTTTTTACTGGTAATTGTCTTCTAACATAACTATTTACTCCATCAGCAGCAACCAAATATTGATATTGATAAATAGTTCCATCTACTAAATAAATCTTCTTTTTAACAAAATCAATATGTTGAATTTTAACACCTTCATAAATGACTCCACCAAGACTTTTATAATAGTCAATCAAATAATTATCAAAAAATTTACGTTCTGTAATGATAAATTCTGTTTGCAAAGAAGATCGGACTTGAAATTCCGTATTATAATAAAAAGAAATAGATTTACTACAATCAATCATAACATCTTTTTTTATCTCTTCAACCGTTTTCTCAGGAATAAGTTCATGCAATAAATGAATCGTTTTTTCTGGTAACAATCCTCCACAAACCTTATCACGCGGAAAAGTTGCTTTATCCAAAATACAACAACTTTTTTTCTTTTTTTGAAGTTCAATACCACAAGCGCTACCACTTGGGCCACCACCAATGATAACCACATCATAACAAAATTCTCTAGACATAATACTCATTCTTCTTCCTTATTAATCATATTTTAGCCCCAAAACAAGAAAGAAGTCAAACAAATAATAAACACCAAAGTCAACTTTTCTATTTAGTATCTTTCATAGTGGAATGTTTTTCTACCACTTCAATCAACAGTTTTCCCTCTTGAGAATTACTATCTATATAAATGTTTTTCATACCACTTTCCACACTAATAACTTCACATCTTTTTTCATCTTTCATTTTATCACCACTAATAATATGTACAAATAAAAAAAGAAATATACTATCATATTTCTTTTATTCTGGTTTAATAATAGATTTACCACCCATATAAGGTTGTAATGCTTTAGGAATTTTAATACTTCCATCTTCTTGATAATTATTTTCAATTAAAGCAATTAATCCACGAGGAGTAGCAACAACAGTATTATTTAAAGTATGTAAGAAGTAAGTACCTTTCTCACCTTTTTTACGGATTCCCAAACGTCTAGCTTGTGCATCTCCTAAATTAGAACAGCTTCCCACTTCAAAATATTTCTTTTGTCTCGGGCTCCAAGCCTCAACATCACAAGATTTTACTTTTAAATCAGCAAGATCACCACTACAACATTCAAGCTGTCTAACAGGAACATCTAAACTTCTAAAGAAATCTACTGTTAATTTCCACATTTTTTCATACCAATCCATAGATTCTTCAGGTTCGCAAATAACAATCATTTCTTGCTTTTCAAATTGGTGAACACGATAAAGTCCTCTTTCTTCTAATCCATGAGAGCCACCTTCCTTACGGAAACAAGGAGAATAACTTGTCATATGAATAGGTAATTCACTATCCTTAATAATTTGATCTTTAAATTTACCAATCATAGAATGTTCACTAGTTCCTATTAAATATAAATCTTCTCCTTCAATTTTATACATCATAGCTTCCATTTCTGGGAAAGACATTACGCCTGTAACAACATCACTATGAATCATAAATGGTGGAATAGCATAAGTAAATCCAGCGTCAATCATAAAATCTCTAGCATATGCAAGAACTGCTTCATGAAGTCTAGCAATATCTCCAAGTAAATAATAAAAGCCCTGTCCACTAGTTCTACCAGCAGCATCTTTATCCATTCCATGTAATCTTTCAATAATATCAGCATGGTATGGTATTTCATGATCTGGAACTACAGGATCTCCAAATTTTTGAACCTCAACATTTTCGCTATCATCTTTACCAATCGGAACTGAAGAATCCATAATTTGTGGAATTACCATCATACGATCTTTTATTTCTCGAGAAAGCTTTTCTTGCTCAGCTTCTAGCTCTTTAATTTCATCGGCCATAGCAGCAATTTTTGCTTTAATTTCATCAGCCTCGCCTTTCTTGCCATCTTTCATTAAATTTCCAATTTCGCCACTCATACGATTTTTATCAGCTTTTAAACCATCAGCCTTTACTTGTACTTCACGCACTTTTTTATCCATTTCATAAACTTCATCCACTAATGGAAGTTTCTCATCTTGAAACTTTTTCTTAATATTTTCCTTTACCAAATCTTTATTTTCTCTAATTAATTTAATATCTATCATATCTATACCTCTTTTCTAAATAATTTATTATAACTATTTTCATATAATACTTTATTAATCTCTTCTTCCGACATAATATCACCTAACAATTTTTTAATATCACTAGAAACTTTAAAATACGGAAATAACTGAATATCATCCTTTCCTCCAAATAAAACAGAATCAAATTTCATATCATCAGTAGATACCCCAATTGCATCAATTCCTAACAGCTCTTTAACATGTAAAATATGTCGTATATATTCTTTTTTTAGACTATTTAAATCAGTACTAGAGGAGACAAATGGGCCATAAGAAACCAAACCAATAACAGGATTAAGTTCTTTCAGAGATAGTATCTGCTGATCAGTTAAATTTCTAGGATGACAGTATAAATCATAACAGTTAGAATGACTTACAATAACCCTCACATCTTTACCTTTTTGCTTTTCTTTTTTCAATAAACAAACAGTATCGTAAAAAGTATTAGAATTCATATGAGATAAATCAATGCTAATTCCTAAATCTATTGCTTTTCTTAAAAACTCACCCCCGGCTTCAGTAAGACCTGAGTCACTACGGTTACCAGATCCATAACGATTCTTATTATTCCAAACAAGCAAAATGTTACGAAGTCCTAACTGATAAAGCTTTTCAAGTTCATAGACATCTCTGATATAATCGCATCCCTCAATACTATAAACCACATCCAAATTTGGAAAATATTTTTTAAACAACTCTGTAGCAATTCTAAATCTTTCTACCACATCAATCGGCTCATATAAATCTTGCATCTCTTGTTTCATTTCATCTTCACTCATAAAATAAAGATTAGCGACAACACCTCGAATACCATTAATCTTATAATATTTCTGAAGTTCTCTAATATAACCAAAATCAGATTTCTTATAACAGTAGTATAAAATTGACAACAAATCAAAATGCAAATCAATCATATAATCAGCTCCTAAAACAAAAAAAGAATAGTACAAGGAGTGCAAAGCACGGTACCATCCTTTTTTTTACTCAAAGTGTAACGGACTTCTCCGGAAATAATCATCTATAGAGTAGATAAATAAGGCTTTAATATCGTTTTCACCAACCACGAATTCTCTAAAATTAAAGTTTCTTATTATTAGTTCTAATCACCGATTTGTTATTAGTATATTACTTTTTACAAAATTTATCAACTATTTTAACAAAATTAAACGTTCATGAGTGCTTTTTCTAAACGAGTTGCTTCATCTTTATACTTATTAATAAAATAACTTCGTTTAACACGATCCAATTTATCTAATCGTTCCAAACTTAAATGATCCATAATATCAGCATATTTTACTTTCAAGGCATCAACATTTCCAGTCTCAATAATGTCAGTAATCCAATCATGATAACTCTGCTTTTTAGTTTTATCTTTAGTTACAATTCTAACAATTTCCACTATATGATCAGAAAATCCCAATCTTGCTAAATCTTCTAATGTAAACCCTGCAATATCTTCAACAACATCATGAAGTAATCCCGCAATTTTAGTATCAGTAGAATCTAAAAAATTACTAACTGCAGTCAAATGATCAATATACGGAACCCCTGCTTTGTCAGTTTTATCTCTAAATAAATATGAAACTAATTGAAGAGCCCGACTATAATGATCTTCTATATTTTTAAAATCTAAAACTTCTTTACTCAGCATAGACACCTCTTATTTAAATTAACTCTCTTTAGTACAAACAACTGCATCCTTTGGAATAGAAGACGGGAGTTTGTCATCTTCTGAAAAAATATGTTCACCATCCGTAATATTATAATAAATTTTAGGTTCATTTTTCGATTTTTTATTTACAATGTAAAAATAACCAGAAATTTTTTTTCCATTTAAAGAAGACCTAATCGGAATTGGATATCTTTGAGCATCAGAAAGATCATCAACCAAAATATAATATTCTCCCTTTTTGGCATTTAAGAGCTGTCCATTACAAATATAAAGGCCATCCCGTATATCATTGCTTACATCATTTCTGGCCCTTTCAATATCCTTTTGAGTAAAATATAAAGCAACGTCAGAAGCAACAGGAAGTTGGGTAAAGCCAAAAAAAGCAATAAATATTAAAATACAACAAACAAATGATGGCAATTTAGTATTCCTTTTCTTTCCCTTTTCAACATAAGTTTTATATTTTTTCCCCATTCCACGATATATTGACATATCACTAAATGCAATAATAGGCAACATAATGAAAGGGAAAAATAGCGTTAGCCAACCGCTTTTTCCAAAAGCTTTACCCATTTTATAAATAGCATAAAATGAATAAATGATTCCTACTACAGGAATAAAAGAAATTAAGAACAACCATCCATTACCAAAAGCAATATCAAAATAGGCATACTGACTATAAAAGGGAACAAATAAAGAAAAGCCAGAATACCCACCTTTCATATAAATAGCAATATTAGTCAAAATAATAAAACACAAAATAAAAAATAAAAAACACAGACTAAACATCATGGTAAGAGAATAAGGAAAAACAAAATAATAAATTGCACCCAAACCAATAGTAATCACCAAAAGTAACACCAACATAACTCTAGTATCCACATATGTCGTTTTTTTATCTTTAGCTAAAGATTCTGCGTAAAGTTTACCGCCAATTTCAATAGTTTCTGCAGAAGTATTTACTGCTTTCTGATATTTTTGATTAGCATCTTCCAACTCTTGCTCTGTAATATATTGCTTCATTTTTTGATTATCAGGATGATCATAATTTAAAGCACCACACCTCATACAATACCTTTGTTTTGGATTCAATTCAGCTCCACAACGAGAACAAACCATAATAAAGCCTCCTATCATTATTAAGTTTATCACGTAACATTCCAAAAAAAAAGACCTATTTGGTCTCAATAATCAATTTAATAGCAGTACGTTCTTCTCCATCAATAGCTATATCTTGAAATGCTGGAATACAAACTAAATTTTTTCCTGACGGAGCAACAAAACCTCTTGCGATAGCTATAGCTTTAATTGCTTGATTTAATGCCCCCGCCCCAACTGCTTGAATTTCTGCAGTTCCTTTTTCACGAAATACATTGGCAAGAGCTCCCGCTACACTATTTGGATTAGATTTACTACTAACTTTTAATATTTCCATTGTTATAATTCCTCTCTTTCTATACATTAATATATGAGTGAAAGAAAAAAATATGATATCATTTTTTATCATAATTAAAACAAAAAAAGAGATTATTTATTTTATATATCTCATAATCTCTCTAGTAACAACTTCATATCCTGCATCATTAAGATGTAAACCATCTTTAGTATAATTAGTGTTAATTTTCACTTCATCACTTTCAGAATCCAATAACAAATCATAAATATTAATAAAGTTTATTTTTTCATTTTGGCAATATTCTTTCAAAGTCTGATTAATAGACTTGATTCTTTCATTGGTTCCAATTTGAGAACCACTTTCATTTTCATCAACAGGATAAATAGACTCTAAATATAGTTCTGCATAAGGCCTATTTTTTCTTAACTCCGACAAAATATCTTCAATATTTTGAACAATTTCCTCTTCTTTAACACCACTTCGAATATCATTAATACCTATTAATAAAAACACTTTAGAAGGATTATATTGATATACTCTTTTTTTTAGGTTATTTAATATATCACTAGTTTTATTCCCTCCAATACCACTATTAACAACATTCATATCCGGATAATATTTTTCTAAATCATACTGTTCAGTAATAGAATCCCCTAAAAACAAATAATTATCATCTAATACAATAACTTCTTTTTCTTCCTTTACTACACTAACTTTAGCTGGATGAGTAAAAAAGTAAAAACACGTTCCACACAAACCTATAAAAACAAGAAAAATTACCCAAAAAGCAATAACAGACACAACATTAAAATGACTATTCTTTGATTTTTTCCTTTCTCGAGCAGTGTTTCTTTCAAAAGACTGTGCTAATTCATCAACAATTTGTGATTTTTTCTTTCTCTTATTTTCTACAAAACTAGTATCAATATCATCTGAAAACTTCATCTCATCAAAATCAAACACCTGCTGTTTAGTAATACTAAGCATATCATGATTCTTCGTAGAATTACCTTTTTTATAATGATTCCTCTTAGTATTATGATTTTTATTATTAAAATTCTTATATTTCTTATTATGTTTAACAGCGCGTCGACTAGAATTATTGTTAGAGCTATTATAATGATTATCGTGATTCATAAAAGGCCTCCTAATCATAAAGAAAAAGGTAATACATACCTTTTAAATTACAAGAAAATTATACCTCATAAATTTAAAAATAGTCAATTTCTAATTAAAGAAAAAGGTAAAATTTCCAGAAACTAAATCACTAATACTTTTAATAAATAATTCAAAAAAAGAAAGTGAGGAAACAGACTTAGAAACAGTAAGAGGAACTGTAATAACTTGTTTGTTTTTATCTTTAACAATAACTTCTCCAACAACATCTCCTTTTTGAATAGGTAATTGATAATTTTCAATTTTAACATCATAAGTATACTTTTTCTGTTGAGCAGATTTTTCAGTTAAAACTCCTATATCTGAAACAGGAACATATGAAATATGACTTTCAGTCGCTTTATCTAAAGGCACCGTTTTTAAAATGTCACCTTTCTTTTTAATTAAATTCATTTGATAATGATTAAAACCATAATCTAATAAATTCATTACTTCTTGATTTCTTACATTACTGTTTTCTTCACCTAAAACGATAGCTATAAATCTAAGATTATTCTTTTTAGCTGTTGCAGCCAAACAATATTTAGCGGCATCTGTATGGCCAGTTTTTAGCCCATCTGCTCCTTCATAAAAGCGTACCAATTTATTAGTATTAACCAACCAAAATTTATTTTTTGTATCCTGCCGTAAATAATCTTCATAAACAGAGGAGAATTCTAAAATTTCTGGATAATTAACTACCAACTCCCTGGCAATCATAGCCATGTCGTAAGCACTAGAATAATGACCTTCCTCATCTAATCCAGTACAATTTTTAAATACTGTATGCTTAAGTCCTAAATCTTTGACCTTTTGATTCATCTGCCGAACAAACGCCTCTTCACTTCCAGCCAAAACTTCAGCCATTTGCACTGTAGCATCATTAGCACTCGCCATTGTAATTCCTTTAAACAAATCACGCACACTAATTTTTTCGCCAACACTTAAATATATTTGAGAGCCCCCCATATCACTAGCATTTTGACTAACGGTAACTACATCATCCCAAGAAATCTTCTCATTACGTATAGCTTCTAAAATTAATATTTGAGCAACCATTTTAGTCATAGAAGCAACCGCTACCTCTTTATCAGGCTCTTTAGAAAAAACAATTTTGCCACTATTAGCCTCCATTAAAATTCCACTTACTGCTCCAGGAATAAGTTCAGTTTCAACACTCTCTTCAGCAAAAACAGGTATAATAAACAAATTACTGCTGAAGAAAAATAATGAAAATATAATTATTAAATATTTCATATATACCTCCATTATTTTCTATGTAAAAATCAAAAAAATTATACATAAATAAGAAAAATAATGATATGATGAAAATAGGTGATAATATGAAAAAAAGAAAGCTAAAAAAAAGTCCTAAAATCCTATTAATCATACTAATAATTATTATAATTATAAGCGTCATAAAAATTAAACCAGATAGAAAACAAGAAGAAATCAAAGAGCCTACAAATATTCAAAAATTAGAAAAAATTCCATATTATAAAAAAGAATACAAAACACGTTATTTAAAATATCAAAAAGAAAATCCCGAACTATCAATAGAAAATATTGTGACGTATGTCAATATAGGACTAGATAACCCATACTACACAAATACAAAACCGTCAACAAATTTAAACAACAATTTAATTTTAGTAAATAAATACAATTATTTAACCGAAGATTATATACCAGAAAATTTAGAAGAAATTGATATTACCTACGCAAGAAGTGGAATGAAATTAGTAAGTGAAGCCAAACAAGCTTTTGAAACACTATCACAAGAAGCAAAAAAAGATGGCATGAATATCATAGCCATGTCTAGTTATAGAAGTTATACTTACCAACTAAACTTATATAATAAATATGTAGAAGCAGATGGAAAAGAAGCAGCCGATACATATTCTGCAAGAGCAGGATATTCAGAACATCAAACCGGTTTAGCAGTAGATGTATATAATAAAACTCTCCCTTATACTTCATTTGAAGAAACAGAAGAATTCACATGGATGCAAGAAAACGCCTATAAATATGGATTTATTTTAAGATTTCCAAAAGACAAAGTAAATATAACTGGATATCAATATGAAGCTTGGCACTATAGATACGTCGGTAAAGAAACAGCAAAATATATTCATGACCATAATATAACTTTAGAAGAGTATTGTGCAAAAAAAGTTGAGAACTAAATATTCTCAACTTTTTCTTGATCAAATTTACTACGGAAAAATACATATAAATAATAAAAGAAACTAACTACACCCCAAAATAATACAACTAAATTACTAACTTGAATGACAGACAAAATCTGCCTATTTTTATATAATGAAACAGTATCAGCCATATCTACCTTCCCTTGAACAGCAAGCATGATAAATATTGAAAACAACAAAAAAGTAAGTATACTACAACAATAATTAAACACTCTTTTTACTAACCCCATTCGTTTACTCCACATAGTAAATATACATACAAAAAGCATAAAAAGAAAAATAAAAAAATAAACGATAGTAGAAGGAAAATAATAATAATTCATAACTTGTATCATAAATGAATCTAAGCACTGAATAGTATAAGATGAAAAGAAAAACGAAAAAGCAAAAACACCTATAATAAAAGCCAAAGAGATGATAACAGAAGTCATTTTATTTTTTATTTTAATATTAACAAGCAGCAGTAACAATAATAATAGAAAAAACAAAACTATTTCAATAGACATAAAAGATGAAAATAATAATTTCAAAATTATTTTCATCTTAACAAACAAATCTAACTCCATATCAACACCTCCTATTATACTAATTCTGCAATGTAAATAGTTTGAGTAGTATCATCATTTTTAGTACAAGTAATAAGTGTCAAAGTGGTTTTGTTATAATTTCTATAAATTGCAACTTTTCCCGTTTTGGGAACAGTATATATATTAACCATACGATATTCATATTTTTTTCCCTGATATGTAACATAAACTAAATCACCAATATTTAATCGATATAAATATGCAAAAAATGAAATATAAGCATCACCAGAGTGAGCCATAAGCATCAAATTACCATTTACAATATCAGGCATAGTAGAACCCAAAACTACAGATACATTGTATTCAATACTATTATACTTAGAATTAGTATCATAAAAACCTCTTTTTAATCCTATTTTAGGAATTTCAAGAACTCCCACATATTTACTATAATCAATCTGATTTGTAGACTCTTCATAAGTTGTCCCATCAGATACATTATCAGCAACAGGAGTCTCTATCTCCACTTTTTCTTCATCTTTCGGTTCGGTTTCATCATCATCAACCGGTAAATCTAAACCCAAAATGGAAATTTCCATATTAGAAAAAACTTGATTTTTTAAAAATACCAAATGATTATAAGAAAGAATAAAAATTCCTATAAATACAAGGAAAGAGCCGAGTAATAACAACTGACTCTTTCTCAAAACATTCCTTTTTTTATTGTTGGTTTTGTCTTGGTTTAGCATTTGCATAAATAATACCTACTCCACATAACAAGACAATAAGACCAATGAAATAAACTGACTGAGCAATACTCATACTAGTATTAGGTACTTCAGGAGTATAGTTAATAGGAATATCAAGGTCGTCGAAAGTCTTAACATCAGTAGTAAATACTGTACTTACTGTTTGTGCACCTACGGCTGTATATTTATAACCATCATATCCTCTATAAGTTCCTTCAACATGAAGTAAAACACTCTTATTTTCTTCAGTTACTGATTGAACAGGAATTCTAACATAAAATTTTTCAATATTGTTATAATCTTGAATTTCTTGACCATTTTCATCAATTAAGATTGTACCATCAGGAGCAGACTGAATTTCAACTTTCAAAGAATTACTAACAAAATTAGCTGGATCACTCTTAGTAATAGTAACTAAAGCTGTTTGATAATACTTTTCATCTGAAGTAATTGACATTTCTTGATTAGAAATACTAATATCAATTGTCCCATTAGTAGTAACATCGGCTTGCTTAGCATTAGCAACGATTGGTGCAATACGGGCATCATAGAAAGTTTCTTGACTACTAGCTCCAGCATCACAACCATCCATACGACAACCAAGTACATTTCCTTCCCAAGAAAGACTAACTGCAGTCTTAATGTTATCAATATTAGCAACATTTCCAGAACCAACCATATTATTCTCGGCACCGGTCTCATATAAATATTGCCAAATAGTAGCTTGAGTAAGCCAAGTTTGAACTTCCTCTGGGAATTCCTTACCATTAGAATCTTTAAATTTTTCATGAGGGAAAGTATGAGCCATTACATACAATAAACCTTGATCTGTAATTCGCTCTCCTTTAGTCATTGTAGTGCCACCTTTATATTCGACATCTCTCTCCAAACAGAAAATTGGTATACCAGTAGTAGTTGAATACATCATTATTGGGAATCCACTATTACTAACCACTTCTGTACCAGGAGCACTAGTAACAAAACTATCACCTAATCCAGTATCCTCAGGAATAGGCGCAACAGCAGCATAGGAAACATTATTAACACCAATTAACAAAAATGAAAAGAATGAAACCAATACCATAAATGCAGACAATTTTTTTGACAACTGTGACTTAACTACTTGTTGAAATGTAGATTGCTTCTTATTATTTTCCATATATATCTTCTCCATAATACACCACCTTTATAAAATATATTATAGCATACAATTTAATTTTTTAATATCTTTTTTCACCTTATTGTAAAAATATCTTCATATTCTTGTAAACGAGGTACTTTCTTATAATAAACACGTGCCAAAACCTCTCCGTGTTTAACAGAATCTCCCAACTGCTTTTTTAATTCAATTCCCACTCCATAATCAATAGAATCTTCTTTAGAAACACGTCCCGCTCCTAAAGAAACAGAAAGTTCACCCAATCTTATAGCAGAAATACTTTCAATAACACCAGATTTTGAAGCCTTAATTTCCTTATATTTTTTACTGACTACCAAATTATCTAAATTTCCTTGTTGAGCTTTAACAAGCTGTAAAAATTTTTGATAAGCTGCTCCAGAATTAATTGCATTCAATACCATATCTTGAGCATCTTGAGGTAAAATACCTTTAGCCATACAAACTAATTCGGTAGATAAATCAATACATAATTTTGTTAAATTATTACCAAATTCCTCACCTTTTAAAACACGAATTGCTTCCATAACTTCCAAACTATTTCCGATACAAAACCCGAGTGGAGTATTCATATCACTAATTATAGTATGTACATCTTTTTGATAAACTTGACCTATTTTTTTCATTAAGCAAGATAATTCTTGTGCCTCTTCTTTAGTACGAAGAAGAGCACCATTCCCAACCTTAATATCAATTAAGATTTTATCAGCTCCTCCAGCAATTTTTTTACTCATAATACTAGTAGCAATTAGTGGAATGGAAGAAACAGTTGCAGTAACATCCCTCAAAGCATAAATTTCTTTATCCATCGGAGCCAAACTAGCAGTTTGTCCGGTAATTACTATACCAATATCTTGTACCTGTTTCATAACTTCATCATCAGACAAATCAACACGATAACCAGAAATACTTTCTAATTTATCGATTGTACCACCCGTATACCCAAGACCTCTGCCACTCATCTTTAAAATCGGAATACCAAGACTAGCTACAATAGGAGCTATAATTAAAGTAGTCTTATCACCTATTCCTCCAGTAGAATGCTTATCAACCACAGTACCTGGGATAAAACTTAAATCTAAAGTATCACCGCTATCAATAAATATTTTAGTTAAGGAAAAAGTTTCCTCTTCCGTCATTCCATTAATACAAATAGCCATAAGCAAACTAGACATTTGATAATCTTTAACTTTCCCATCTAAATAACCATTAAAAAACTCATCAAGTTCATGATAACTTAACTCTTCTCCAAGTCTTTTTTTATTTATAATATCAGTAATCATAAAATCTCCTTTCGAAATACATTAGTCTCGCGTAATTCAAATCCTAATTTGCGATATAAATCGTGCGCAATTTTTCTTTGAGAATTAGAAGTTAATTCTAAATATGAAATATTTTTTTCTTTACAAAGTAAAAATACTTTTTGAAACATCTTTGTTGCAATATGTTGATGCCGAAAATCAGGGTGAGTACAAACATAATTAACATAAAAATAATTAATTCCTTTCACTCCATCAGTTAAACGATTTAACAGCATATATCCAACCACTCTATTTTCAACAACAGCAATTAACTCTATGTCCTGATTAGAAGCTTCACCAACTTTTGTAACATTAAATGATAAATTTAAAAGTTCATTTAGTGAATCTAAATATTTATAATCATAATAAACAATATCCATAAACCCTCACCTTACTATTACTATCATATCAAAAATAAAAAACTAATTCTAGTATTTTTAAAATTACTAACTATTAAAGAAAAAAAGAAGAAAACTCAATTGTTTTCTTCTGAACTTTTGGAAGTCAAAAAAGTAACCTTCTCTCCCACCACCTCCATAACTATCTCTTTTTTATCATTCTTCTTAACACTTCTAGATTGCAATCTTCCTTTTACTCCAACAATATCTCCTTTATGACAATATAAACTTGTATTTTCTGCAATATTATCCCACACTATACATTTTATAAAATCAGTATCATAACTCCCCTCCATATTCTTAAAACTTCTAGGAATTGCCAAAGTAAGAGTTAAATATTTTTTTAACGCATCACTTTTTTTCAACTCTAAATCATAAACAATTCTTCCTACTAATACAACTTGATTTAGCATATTCCACCTCCTTTCACCCACATCATAATCAATATAAAAAAAATTAACAAACCACCAAAACTTAAAATACAAAAAAGAAGAGCACAAGAAAAAAGAGATTTGACTAAGGCAATCTCTTTTTTTCTGAAAATATAAAATCCAAATAATCATTATTCAACAATTTTAAAAACATCTTGACATTTTTGTAATGCAGCGACTAAAACATCAATCTCTTCAAATGTATTATAAAAATACAAACTAACTCTAACTGTAGATAACACCTCTAAATCCTCTTTCAACATTTTGCTACAATGGTTACCTGATCTGACACAAATGTTATAACTATTCAAATACTTAGCAACATCCATACTAGATACTCCCGCAACATTAAAAATAACAATACCACTATCACTGTCTTTATTATAAATAGTAATGGAAGGAATAGTACTTAAAGACTCTACTAAATATTTTTTTAAACGAATTTCATAATTGTGGATATTTTCAAGCCCTATACTCTTTAAATACAAAATAGCCCTTTGCAAACCTAAAACTTCGGCGATGGCAGGAGTACCCGCTTCAAATCTAGCAGGAACATCCTTTAATTTGTATTTCCCTGCACTATCAAAAGATTCATTCATTCCTCCACCATAAAAAATTGGAATCATTTGTTGAAGTAAATCTTCTCTAACCACTAATACCCCTACTCCTGTTGGGCCACACATTTTATGTCCAGAAAAGCTCAAAAAATCAATATTATCATGAATAAAATCAACAGATATATGAGGAACACTTTGAGCTCCATCAACATGAAATAAAATATTATGATGGCGACAATAATTGCCAATTTTTTGAACATCACGAACATCACCAACAACATTCGTAATATGTGCCAAAGAAACAACCTTGGTTCTAGGAGTAATAGAAGATAAAAAATTATCATAACCAATAGAATAATTTGCATCAAGAGGTATAAAACGAACAACAATACCAATATCTTCCGCCAATCGAATCCACGGCAAAATATTAGATGCATGTTCAGCTTTTGAAAGCAACACCTCGTCTCCTTCATGTAAATAGTTTTTCATAAATCCAAATACTAACAAATTGATAGAATGCGTTGTGCCACTAGTAAAAATAATTTCCTTAGCACTAGAGCAATTAACAAAATCTCTCACAACAAATCTAGTGGAATCATACAAATAATCAGTCAGAATTGCACTATCATAAACTCCCCGATGAATATTCGCAGTATAATACTGATAATAATCATTCATAGCATCAATTACACATTGAGGTTTTAAAGTGGTTGCTGCATTATCGAAATAAATTATATCTTTATTAAAAAAAATAGGAAAATCTTCTCTTTTCATAAAAACACCTCATACTCACCCTATTTTATGAAAAAAAGAAAAAAACACTCATAATATTAAACCAAAAATAAAAAGTATCTCATGATACTTTTTAGGCAGCCATTTTATATTGATAACTTTCCGGTTGTTCAGAACCTGAAAACCCCAACTCTTCTCTTATCTGAGTCATAGCATTTGTCAAACTACTGTTAGCTTTCCGAAGTTGAATATTTTCTTCAGTTAATTTACTGATTTGTTGCCTTAATCTAATAATTTTATCTTCTAATTCAGAACTTTTTTGCTTTTCTTCTTCATATTTAGAAATTCTGGCAAGCAACGCACTATTTTCTTGCTGCAAATTTCTATTCATTTGAACGACATTACCTACGGCAAGAACCACTTCATTATTATTATCACTACCAAATTGAAAAGAATTAGTATCACCCAATTCAGATGACCCAATAGAATCACTTGGTTGTTTAACTATCGGAACATTAGAATCATCAGCAGAAGCAATATTAAACTCTCCACTATCACTACCGATTTCTCCTATCTTTTCTGTATCCTCTTCTTTTACATCCACGGGTTTATCAATTGAAACAGGTGTAAATATGTTAACCACATCATTCTCTACGTTTGAAGAAACAGTATCACTCAACGCTTGATCAATTGTATCTTTAGGGATTGAAACTTCTGAAACGTCTACAAAATCTTGGGGTGTTTCTGGATTAACTTCTGGAAGAACAGAATCAGTAAAGACTTCTCCATTATTAGAAACCTTTTCTTCTTCTAATATTACAGTTGGTTTTACTGTAAATAAATCAGTTCGAGGGAACTCCACAACAGAAGAGTCAGGAACATTAGTACTACAATAAAAAGCTCCAGACGTCATTCCAATAAAACTATAATATTGATCACCAAATATATTAGATATATTTTGCCCATCTAAAGTATAAACAGTGCCTTCAGACAACAAATCATTTAAAATAAATTTACCTTCATCTGAATCTTGAGATTTCATTTTTTTGTTTATTTTATCTTTAATACTAGCATTAGCATTAACCATATTTGCAGCTGCTGAAGGATCATTACGGGAAGCAATAGCTTCTAAAACACTTGCGCTTTGTGGTTCACTTCTAACCGCCAATAAATATTTATCTCCAACTAGAGTAATACCTTTATTGTCAAACGAAATAACAACATTACCATCTTGATCAATAACACCAAGATGAGTTCTAATAATTTGAGGATCAATTGCCTCTTTCAACACAGTAGAAGCAATATAAAAACCGTTATCTAATTTCTTATCATTTAAAATATAATAAACCTTTTGTTGTGCTCCTTCAGTAACAGTTACAAAATCACAAAAAATATTCGATTGACCATTATATTCAGAAACTTGACCTCTTTCAAACTTTACTTCTTTTTCTTCTGTCATCGAACTAACACCGCCTTTTACTCTATACACTAATCTATAAAATATAATATCACAAAACACTATTAAAAACAACTACCTTTGTACTCGTTTTTAACAAATAAAATTGCTAAAAAACATAAAAAAAGGTACAATTAAAATGGTGATAAAATGAAACAAGACAAAAAATTAATTCTAGGCATGGCGTTGCTTTTCTTTGTAACATTTGTATCGTTAGGTACCATTGTAGTTACAGAAAAATTAGCACCATATTATACAGACAAAATAAAAATAAAAATGGAAGAATATTTAAACGAACATTACCCACAGGAAATAGAAAATATAAAACTTGAAAAAATAACATACCAAGCACAAATTTATACGGCAAAAGTAACAAATAAAAAAAATAAAAATTTATATTTTACAATATCTTATCAAAACAAAAAAATTACAGATACCTATAAAAAAGATTATTTAGAAGGAAAAACACTTTTATCAAAAATAGAAACACAACTAGAAAAAAAGATAAAAGATAGTTTAAAACTAAATGCAACTATTACGTTTCCTTTAACTTTAAATAAATACACTAATAATATAAAAAATAATATCATAAACAATAAGATAGATGAACTAAATATATATAACATTAACTTAACCTTAAACTATACTTTATCAGAAGAAAACATTAATAATTTAGTCTCTGAAATAAAAAATACAGTTACAAAAATTAATAATTTACACATCAACCCAAATCATTACACAATCAAAATAAATAGTAAACAAAATGGAAAAGTTTTAACCATTAAAAATTTAACTAATAAAACTCTCGAACTAGAAACCTTGACACAAATAATGAACTACATTATGATAGGAAATGAAAACAATGTTGTAAATAATATCATCAAAGAAAATAATATTAATTATGAATACAAAAGATATGGAGATGACTAACTATAAGAAGTCAAGTCATTTTCTTCAAAAATCTTAAAAAGATTTTTGTTTCACTACAAAAAGAT
>CALVYB010000004.1 GCA_944371955.1 uncultured Bacilli bacterium | reverse complement strand
ACATAGTAATTATACAACAAATTATTTAAAATAAAAAGACTATTAACAAAATTTACTTTGTCAACAGTCTGTAAAAAATCTACAAATTTTGTAGATTTTTTTAATAAGTACGAATTGGTAAAACTAATTGAGTTAAAGTTTCATCTTCACTAGATTTTATTAAAATCGGTTTTATCTCACCTACGAAATGAATATCAACAGTTTCTGTGGAAAAGCTTTTTAATGCCTCCATCATGTATTTTGCACTAAATGATATTTTTATATTTTCACTATTATTTTTTGTTATAGGCATCTTTTCTTCTACTCTACCAATTTCTACAGAAGAACTTTTTAATATCAACATATCCCCATTAGTTTCCAATGTAACGATATTTTTTTCCTTATCACTAGTTAATATACTTACACGATCAATTACGTCGTAGAAGGCATTTAAATTAGTACTAACAACTAAATAAGAATCATCCGGTAATAAATTAGAAGTATTAGGATAAGTGCCATTAATTAAACGAGATTCAAATTTTAAGTTACCAGTTTTAAATAAAATTTTATTGTTAAAAATATGTAATTCAATATCACTATCTTCATCATCTATAATTCTAGAAAATTCTAAAATATTATGACTAGGAATAACAATATTATAATTTTCTTCACTAATAGTATTTAATTTTACAATTTTTCTAGCCAATCGATATGAATCAGTAGAGTTACATTCTAAAATATCCCCTACTATATTAAAATTAATTCCTGTAAGAACTGGTTTACTTTCTTCATTTGATGCTGCAAAAGCAGTTTGATTAACTATATCTTTAAATACAGAAGCTTTTATAAGCACTTTCTTTTTACTTTCTTCTAAACCTATATTAGGATATTCACTTTCATTAATACCATTTAAATTAAATTCACTATTTTCAGTATAGATTACTATTTTTAATTCATCAATAACTTCTATATTAATATATTTATCAGGCAATTTTCTTACAATATCAAGTATATACTTGCCTTGAATAATAATACTACCTTCTTGTTCTATTTTAAAATCATCGTCATTAGCAGATTCAATAGTAGTTTGAATAGTAATATCATTATCACTAGCTGTTAGAGTTAATTTTTTCTTTTTCAATTCAAATTTAATACCAGCTAATACTGGAATAAGATTTTTTGTAGAAATAGCTTTAGATACTTTATTAAGCGCATTTAATAATAATTCTTTTTTGATTGTTAATTTCATATATATTCCTTCTTTCTTTTTTTGTTTTTATTATTATTACTGTGGAAAAAGTGAAAAAGTAAAAATTTATTAACTTATATAATGATTTTATCATATTTTTAATTGTGGAAAAACAAAAAATTATCCCATTTTTTACACAACTCCAATATCTTTTTTCAACTTTTCAATAATATTAGCCAAATCTCTATTGACTTTTATCTCTTTTTCAATTTTTTCAACAGAATGCATAACGGTAGTATGGTCTTTTCCACCAAATTCTGTTCCTATTTTAGGAAAAGATTCATTAGTCATAGTTCTACAAAGATACATAGCGATTTGTCTAGGAAAGGAAATATTGGAACTTCTTTTTTTGCTACGAATATCTTCAACAGAAATTTGAAAATATTCAGAAACAATTTTTTGTATTCTTTGAATATCATTCTTTTCTCCCATTCCTTTACTAATAAAATCTTTTAATGCTTCAATAGCTAAATCTAAAGTAATCTCAACACCTCCCATAATAGTAGAATAGGCTATCAATCTTGTAATAGATCCTTCAAGTTGTCTAACATCAGTTCCTATATTAGAGGCTATATACTCTACTACATCATCAGGAATCTCTTTTTCAAAATTACCTGCAATAATTTTCTTCTTTAAAATTTCAGTTCTCAGAGAAAAATCTGGAGGAAAGATATTAACAGTTAACCCCCAACAAAATCTAGTTCTTAACCGATCTTCTAATAATTTTAAATCATCTGGAGACCTATCAGAAGATATGATAATTTGTTTACTATCGTTATATAAACTATTAAAAGTGTGAAAAAATTCTTGTTGCGTTTGTGTAGCTCCACCTAAAAATTGAATATCATCAATAATCAGTACATCTATATTTCGATATTTATTCTTAAAAAAATCAACATAATTAAAATTAGTACCTTTTTCATCTTTTTTATTAATGCCTATAAAATCCTGAATAAATTGATCAGAGGTAACATAAAGCACTCTTCTATTACTATTTTCTATAATATAATTACCAATAGCATGCATTAAATGCGTTTTCCCCAATCCACTATTTCCATAAATAAATAAAGGATTATACATATTTCCAGGATTTTCCGCAACAGATAAGGCTGCAGCGTGAGCGAATTTATTACTATTACCAACAATAAAGTTATTGAAGGTATACTTACTTTTTAAATTTGATTGAGCTGGATTATGAGGAACCCCTACAGAATCATTATGATTTTGATTAAAATCCTCTTCTTCTGCTGTCTTTTGTGTTACTTCTTCCTCCTCTATTTCTTCTTTTAATAAAAATAAAAGTTCAAAATTAGTTCCAGTAATATTATTTAAGTGATTTAAAATCAATTCAGAATAATTATCCGCTAAATGCTTTTTATGAATTGGCATAGGAACTATAATATAGGCTTTTCCATTATCTAATTTATATAATGTTGTATCTTTAAACCATGTATCAAAAGAAAGAGAGGTCAAATCGTCTTTAACTTCAGTTAGAAATTTAGACCACAAAATATCCACATTCATTAAACCATCTCCCCCACAAGTAAAAATTATACCAATAGTTTAGCTCAATTTGTGCAAAAAAGAAAGAAAAAAAATAAAAAAAAAAGAAATCACAAGTTATCCACAAAATAATTAACATAAAAGAACCTAGAAATAAAAGGTAAAATATGTAATTTCCACAGTTTCCACAGATTTTTTGTAACAGGTGCAAAAAACTAAATTCACAGCATTGTGGAAATTGTGTAAAAACAAAAAGAACTAAATTTGCAAGTAATCATTGACAAAACAAGTGGATTATTATTATAATAATGTAGATTTATGTCTGGAGGTGGAGAGAAGATGAAAAGAACATATCAACCAAACAATCGTAAAAAATCAAAAAGATTAGGATTTTTCGCACGTAAAAAAACAAACATTTTGAATCGTCGTCGTCGCAAAGGACGTAAAAGCCTTTGTAAATAATTTACCGCTGCTTAAACAGTGGTTTTTTACTTATAAAGAGGTGATAAAGTGAAAAAGTTATTTATAGTAAAACATAAATATGATTTTGATAGAATCATTAAATCTAAAAACCGAAGAAAAAATGATATCTTTATCATCTATTCTGTAACAAATGATTTGCCATATGCTAGATATGGAATATCAGTAGGCAAAAAACTAGGAAATGCTGTATACAGAAATAGAAAAAAAAGACAAATACGTTCCATTATCGATAATTTAGAAAAAGGATATATAAAAAATAAAGATTATATTATAATATTGAGAGAGAAGGGAAAGTATTTAGAATATCAAGAACTAAATAGTAATTTAAAGTCCCTTTTAATCGAAGGAAAGGACAAAAAATGAAAAAGAAAAACAAATTTAAGATTCTAATTGTATTATTACTACTATTATTAACAACAGGGTGTACAACAACATTGGTAGATGAAAATAAAAAACCAGTGCAAAATAAAACAACAGGGCAGAATTTAACAGCAAATATAATTTGTCAACCTACAGATAAAGAAAACAGAAAATTATATAAAGAGAATAATATAAAAATAGAAAAATTACCAACTTGTGATGAATTCAAAATAACATCTGGAAAATACGAAGGACTATGGACTAGCATCTTTGTAAAACCTTTAGCATTTATTCTTTTATGGTTAGGAAGAATTGTTGGAAATTATGCAATCTCATTAATTATTATTAGTATAATTATTAGATTAATAAGCTTTCCATTAACTAAAAAAACTGCATTACAATCAGAAATGATGAAAAAAGCCCAACCAGAAATAGAGAAAATCACAAAAAAATATAAAGGTAAACAAGATCAAGAATCTATGATGAAGCAAAGTCAAGAAATGATGATGATTTATAAAAAATATAATATTAGCCCAATGTCTGGATGTATTTTTGCAATGTTACAATTTCCATTATTTATTGCTTTCTTTGAAGCAGTACAAAGAACCCCAGCTATTTTTGAAGGAAAATTTTTAGGATTGCAATTAGGTACAACACCAATGGTTGGTGTAACTTCTTCAACATTCATTGTTTATATTATTCTAATGTTACTAATTGCCGGAACAACATTTTATTCGTTTAAAATGAACCTTTCTAATACTAATATTGATCCAAGTATGAAGATGATGCCAATTATGATGAGTATGATTATTATAATTACTGCATTATTCATGCCATCAGCTTTAGGAATATATTGGGTAACTTCTAACTTATTAACAATAGCTCAAAATATAGTGGTAAAAAGGAGTAAAGAAGTACATGGAAAAGCATAGATTTACAGGTAAGACTAAAGTAGAAGCAATAGAACACGCAAAAATAGAATTACAAGAATTAGAAGAAAATATGGTTATAAAAGAAATAGAAACTGCTAAGGGTGGTTTATTTAAAAGTAAAAAAATAGAAATTGAAGTAATAGAAAAAAGAGAAATTGTGAGAGATATCAAAAATTATTTAAATAAATTATTGAAAGATTTAGGATTTTCAATAAATATTGAAGTGAAAATGAACGCAGATGTACCAACTTATACAATTTACTCAAATAATGATTCCTTGCTAATAGGAAAAAATGGTAAAAATCTACAAGCATTATCGATAGTAGTAAATCAGTATGTAAAAAAAGAAATAGGGGAGAGTTTTAAATTTTTAATAGATGTAAATCAATATAAAGAAAAACATGAGCAAGCTCTAGTGAGATTAGCAAAAAAAATTGCTAGAGAAGTAGCTACAACCAAAATAGAAGCAAAAATGGATTCTATGAACTCTTATCAAAGAAGAATTATTCATAATACATTGTCGAACAATAAAAAGGTTTATACAGAAAGTGAAGGCGAAGAGCCAAATCGATATGTAGTAATCAAACCCAAAGAAGATGCTTAAATCTTCTTTTTTTAATAATGTAAATTTTAGAAAAAAATTAGAATCAGCAATAATTTGAAGTATATCTTTTCGTTTTTTTGAAAAAGTATTTAAATAATATGTTATAATATACGAAGAAAAAAGGAAGTGATACTATGAATGATACAATAGCCGCAATCTCCACAGCACTAGGTGTTGGGGCTATATCTATCGTAAGGTTAAGTGGTAAAGATGCAATAGAAATAGCAAATAAGTGCTTTAAAGGGAAAGACTTAACAACAGCAGAAAGTCATACGATTAATTATGGTCACATTATTGACCAAGATGAAATAATTGATGAAGTACTCGTATCTATCATGAGATCCCCTAAATCTTACACAACAGAGGATGTTGTAGAAATAAATTGTCATGGAGGTATAATTTCTACAAAACGCATTTTAGAAACACTTTTACTTCATGGTGCCAGATTAGCAGAACCTGGAGAGTTTACAAAGCGAGCTTTTTTAAATGGAAGAATTGATTTAGTAAAAAGTGAAGCCGTTATGGATATTATAGAGAGTAAAAGTGAAGAAGCAAATAAATTGGCATTATCTCAATTAACAGGTACTACCTCGAAGATGATAAAAAGATTTAGAAAAAAATTAAAACAACTTCTAGCTAGTATAGAAGTAAATATTGACTATCCTGAATATTTAGATATAGAAGTAGTAACGAAAGAACAAATAAGTATAGTAATTTCTGAGATGAAAAAAGATTTAGAAACAGTAATTAAAGAATCAAAAAATTCAGTAATAATTAAAGAAGGAATCAAAACAGTAATTGTAGGAAGACCGAACGTAGGTAAAAGTAGTATTCTAAATAAACTTTTAGAGCAAGAAAAAGCAATCGTGACAGATATTGCTGGAACAACTCGAGACATAGTGGAAGGTGAGATTTATCTAGACGGGATTTTGCTAAATATTATAGATACTGCAGGAATTCGCTCGACCGATGATATAGTAGAACAGATGGGAGTAGAGAAGAGTCTTTCCATGATAGATGATGCAGATTTGGTAATTGTTGTATTAAACAATAACGAAGAATTAAGCAAAGAAGATGAAAATATTTTAAATAAAACAAATGGCAAACCAAGAATTATTGTAATTAATAAAAATGATTTAAATAAAAAATTAGACATATCTAAGTATAATCTAAAAAATGTTGTAGAAACAAACACCAATACAGTGGAAGGAATCAAAGATTTAAAACAAAAAATTATAGAGCTATTTGAATTAGAAACATTAAAATCAAAAGACTCAAATTATCTAACAAATGCAAGACAAATATCTCTAGCCAAACAAGCTTATAAAAGTATAATAGAAGCAGAAAAAGGAATAAATAATGATTTACCAATCGATATGATAGAAATAGATTTAAAAGAAGCATTTGACTTTTTAGGGGAAATCATAGGAGAAACATATAGTGAGGAAATTTTAGATCATTTATTTGCTAATTTCTGTGTAGGAAAATAGGAGGAATCATATGAAATACGAAATAATAGTAGTAGGAGGAGGACATGCTGGATGTGAAGCAGCTTTAGCCGCAGCACGAAAAGGCCATACTACCTTATTAATAACTTCCAACATAAATAATATAGCTGATATGCCTTGTAATCCATCAATTGGAGGCCCTGCTAAAGGTATTGTAGTAAGGGAAATAGACGCCTTAGGTGGTGAAATGGGAAGAAATGCAGATAAAGCCGCTCTTCAAACAAAAATGTTAAATACAAAAAAAGGTCCAGCTGTTCAAGCATTGCGATTCCAAGCAGATAAAATTACATATCCAAAAGAAATGTTAAAGACGCTAAATTCCACTGTTAATCTAACAATTAAAGAAGCAATGGTAGAAAAATTAGTAGTCAAAGATCAAAAAGTAGAGGGAGTAGAACTAGAAGACGGAACAATAATAGAGGCAGATTCAGTTATTTTAACAACAGGGACCTATTTAAAAGCTGTAGTATTAACTGGTTCCACACGCAAACCTAGTGGTCCCCATGGAGAAAGAGAATCAAAATTCTTAAGTGACAACCTAAGAAGTTTAGGATTTTCTATAAAAAGATTAAAAACGGGAACTCCCCAAAGAATTGATAAAAACACAATAAATTACTCAAAAACATCTGAAGAAAAAGGGGATTCTATACCACATACTTTTTCTTTTGATAACATAGTTTATAGGGAACCAAAAGATCAAATATCCTGTCACCTAATTTACACAACACCCAAGACGCATGAAATAATAAAAGAACATCTAAATGAATCTAGTATGTATGGAGGGTATGTGGAAGGTGTAGGGCCAAGATATTGTCCATCAATAGAGGATAAAGTAGTAAGATTTAGTGATAAGGAACGACATCAATTATTCTTAGAACCAGAAAGTCTTTTTTATGATGATATTTATATTCAAGGTTTTTCTACGAGTATGCCAAACGAAATTCAAGATTTAATGGTTCATAGTTTACCTGGCTTAGAACATGCCAAAATATTAAAATATGGTTATGCTATAGAATATGATGCGATAGATTCTAAACAGCTAAAACGCTCCTTAGAAACAAAGTTAATAGAAAATTTATATACAGCAGGGCAAATTAATGGAACAAGTGGGTATGAAGAGGCTGCTGCTCAGGGATTAATCGCCGGTATTAATGCGGCTTTAAAATTAGAAGGAAAAGAGCCTTTAATATTAAAAAGAAACGAGTCTTATATAGGGGTGTTAATTGATGATCTAGTAACCAAGGGTGTAAAAGATCCATATCGTTTGTTAACTTCTCGTGCTGAATACCGTTTATTATTAAGAAATGATAATGCCGATTTACGATTAAGAGATTATGGATACCAAGTTGGTCTTATATCAGATCAACAATACCAAGTATTTAAAAAGAAAATAGAAGATATAAAAGAGTTAACTAACCTTCTTCAAACAACAAGAATTACTCCTAAAAAAGAGGTTAATGAATATATAGAGCAGATTCCTTCAACTCCACTAAAAGACGGTATCTCTTTATACGATTTTTTAAAACGCCCAGAAATTTCAATTGAAAATATTAAACATTTTATAGATATAGAATATACATTAGAGGAAGAAGAGCAAGTAGAAGTCAACGCTAAATATGAAGGCTACATTAGAAAAGCTAATAAAGAAGCAGAAAAAATGCTAGCTTTAGAAGAAAAAAAGATACCAGATAATATAGATTATGAACTAATCCCTAATTTGGCAAGTGAGGCACGCCAAAAGTTGGCAGAAATAAAGCCTACTACAATCGGTCAAGCTACGAGAATTAGTGGAGTAAATCCAGCAGATATATCTATATTAATGGTATACTTAAAAAGGAATGGTTAATATATGACAGAAGAAGAATTTATTGATTATATTGAGAGATTGGGTATAACACCTACGAAAGAACAATTAAATAAACTGAATGAATTTTACTTTCTCTTAGTAGAATGGAATAAAAAAATAAACCTTACTAGAATAACAGAAAAAAAAGAGGTTTATTTAAAACATTTTTATGATAGTCTAACTATAGTAAAAGAAATAGATCTAACAAAAGTAAATACTCTTTGTGATGTAGGAACTGGCGCTGGTTTTCCAGGAATTGTATTAAAAATATTTTACCCTAATCTAAAAATAACTTTATTAGATTCACTATTAAAAAGAGTTAAATATTTACAAGAAGTAATAACAAAATTAAATTTAGATAACATTGTAGCCATCCATACAAGAGCAGAAGATTATCATGAAACTTTTGATGTCGTTACAGCAAGAGCAGTAGCAAATATCGAAAAACTATTAAAGTATACCATGCATCTAGTAAAGACGAACGGAAAGTTTATTGCATTGAAAGGAAATATTGAAGAAGAAATAACTGAAAATGTGAAAAATAAGATAAATAAAAAATATAAATTAACAAAAATAGAAGAGTTTTATTTGCCAATTGAAAATAGTCATAGAAGTTTAGTTGTTATAGAAAAAAAGGAAATCTAACCCTTTTTCTTTTTCTTTTTTCTTGAAAGGTATAAGAAAATAGTCTATAATGATAACATAGGATGACTATAGAAAAGAATAAAAAGTGAGGGATGAGGATGCAAGAGCAGAATAGAGATGAAGTTGTATATCTATATTTAGATGACATCATACCAAACAGATTTCAACCCCGCGAAATGTTTGATGAGAGAGCTTTAAAAGAGCTTGCAGTATCAATTAAAGAACATGGCGTGATACAACCAATCATAGTAAGAAATGTCAAAGGAAAATATGAAATTATTGCTGGAGAACGTCGATACAAAGCATCGGCGATGGCCGGTCTAACAAAAATACCAGCAATTATCAGAAACTTAGACGACAAAGAGAGTTCCAAAGTGGCATTATTAGAAAACTTACAAAGACGAGATTTAAATCCAATAGAAGAAGCGAGAACATATCAAAAAATACTTGAATTAGATCAAATGACACAAGAAGAATTAGCGAAGACAATGGGAAAAAGCCAATCTTCTGTCGCAAATAAAATAAGATTATTAGGCCTTTCTGATGAAGTTCAAGAAGCACTATTAAAAGAACAAATATCAGAACGTCATGCTAGAGCATTACTGAATATTCCTGATGCAAAAAAGCAGAAAGAAATGTTAAAAAAAATAATAAATGAAAGGATGACTGTTCGCCAGTTAGAAGATGAAATCAAAAAAGTATACCCACGAGAGGAGGACAAACCATTGAATAATGCACTGTCAAATAATACAACATTACCAATAAATTCAACTGCTTTTGTAAATGATAGTCCATTAATGCCAACCGCAGATTTACCAGAAGATGCATCAAGTTATGGACAAATCAAGATAGCTCCTCCTATTGACGAAGAACATCGTCCGCCTAGATTTATCAATTACGGAGAAATAAAAAGCAACGATGACGATGAGGACGATAACCCTGTAGGAGGAGTTAATCCTGGAAGTGCTCCTGCGATTCCAAATATTCAAAATATTAAAGATAATGCTATAGATATTAATCCCCCTAAATCTAATCAAACGGCAGATTTAGATAGTTTATTAAATATAATGCCCTCTTCTTTACAAAATTCAAATCAGGAAGAAAAGCCTAGATTTATTACTCCAGCAGAGGAAATAGTAAAAACAGATGGCAGCAAAGGTAATCAAGAAAAGGTGGAAGATTATTTTAAAACTCCAGATTTAATACCAGTAGATTTGCCAACAGAAGTGCACGCTGTTAAAGAAACACAGACTGTTCCGTTAGCACAAATGGAAAATAAATTTTATAAAAACAATCAAAACCTAGCTTTCTCATCTAATTCAATAGAGAGTAAAAAAACACTAAATAATCCTAATGTAAACCAGCCAGAATTCAACGAAATTCGTGCTCATAATTTTAACACGATAAAAAACAGCCAGCTTACAGTACAACAGTCAATAGGTATGATAAGAAATTTAGTAGAGGAGTTAAATAGTTCTGGAGTAAAAGCAGAAATGGAAGAAATGAACTTCTCAAAATCATACCAAATTATCATAAAATTAGACAAAATATCAGAACAATAAAAGTAGATAAAAATCTACTTTTTTTTCGAAAAGCATTTAAAAAAAATTATTTCTTTGATACAATATATTAGTAAAAATGGAAACAGGTGATAAACATGGGGAAAGTGATATCTTTAGTAAATCAAAAAGGTGGAGTAGGTAAAACAACCACAAGTATCAATCTTTCTGCCTCTTTAGCAGTACTAGGAAAAAAAGTGTTATTAATTGATTTAGATCCACAAGGAAATACGACAACAGGTGTTGGCATAAATAAAGGAGAGATAGAAAGAAGCGTCTATGATGTTTTAATAGGTGAGTGTAAAATATCTGAAGCAATGGTAAAAACAAAATATAAAAATTTATATGTATTACCAGCTACAATCAATTTAGCCGGGTTAGATATAGAACTAGTAGAAAAAAGTAAACAAGAATCAGGATTTTTAAAAGGAGAACAGTTAAAAATTCATCTAACTGACATAAAAGACAGTTTTGACTACATAATTATAGATTGTCCACCATCACTAGGAATAATTACTACAAACGCTTTGACAGCTTCTAATTCTGTTATAATTCCAGTACAATGTGAATTTTTTGCTTTGGAAGGAATTACTCAATTATTAAAAACAATAATGTTAGCACAAAAAAGTTTAAATCCAACTTTAGATATAGAAGGAGTATTATTAACAATGTTAGATTCTAGGACAAATTTAGGATTTGAAGTAGTAGAAGATATCAGGAAATTCTTTAAAGAAAAAGTGTATAATACCATAATTCCAAGATTAGTTCGCCTAACTGAAGCGCCTTCACACGGAGAACCAATTATCGCATATGATCCGAAAAGTCGCGGAAGTGAAGCTTACTTAAATCTAGCGAAGGAAGTGATTGAAAGAAATGGAAAATAATAAAAGAAGAGCTTTAGGACGAGGTTTAGAAGAACTATTTTATAATGAACCAATTGCATTTGATAAAATGGAAGAAAAAATTTTAACGGAAACCCCAAAAGAAGAAATTACGAATGTAAAAATTTCAGAATTAAGAAGTAACCCATATCAACCAAGACAGGTGTTTAATGAGGAAGCGTTACAAGAGTTGGCAGACTCAATTAAACAACACGGGGTATTTCAACCAATCATTATTAAAAAGAGTATAAAAGGATATGAAATTATTGCCGGAGAGCGCCGTGTAAAAGCATCAGCAATGGCGGGTTTAGAAGAAATTCCTGCAATTATTAGAGATTTTACTGACGAAGAAATGATGGAAATTGCTTTGTTAGAAAATTTACAAAGAGAAAATCTAAATCCGATAGAAGAATCTCGTGCATATAAGAAGTTGATAGAAGCTTTAAATATTACGCAAGAAGAATTAGCAAAAAAATTAGGGAAGAGTAGAAGTTATATTACGAATATGATTGGTTTACAAAATTTACCTCAACCAATTCAGGGTTTAATTTCAGAAAATAAAATTAGTATGGGCCATGCTAGAGTATTAAGCAAGTTAGAAAATGAAAATCAACAACAAGAATTAGTAGAAAAAATAATAAACGATGGCATGAGTGTCCGAGAGTTAGAAAACCTAACTAAATCCACAGAAAAATTTGAAAGGACTCATAAAATCAAAAAGCATACCCAAGAGACAAATGAATATCAGTATCTAGAAGACGAATTATGTGATAAGTTAGGAACTAGAGTAAAAATAAAATCTAATAAAATAGAAATTAGTTTTGTTAACGGGAACGATCTTAATCGCTTGTTAGAAATTATGAATTTAGATACAAGGGGGTAATATTAATTGAAATTATTTGATAGTATTACAATCGAATTAGAACAGATTATCTTCCCCATTGTATATATTATTATAGGCTTTGTTACTTATGAAGTGTTAAAGAAACTAATAAATAAAGTGATGCAAAAAAATAGCAAGATGAAAAATCCACATGTACAAAGAGCTAACACAATACGAATTGTGATTTTGAATGTTGTCAAATATTCTATAGTAGTTGTAGTGTTATTAGCAATACTTGGAAATTTTGGAGTCAATGTAAAATCTATAGTAGCAGGTCTAGGAATAACAACTGCCATTTTAGGCTTAGCTTTCCAAGACTTGGCTAAAGATTTAATTGCTGGAGTTTCAATTATAACAGAAAACCAATTTGAAGTTGGAGATATTATTGAATATGATGGATTTATGGGAGAAGTTATCTTTTTAGGTTTAAAAACAACAAGAATAAAAGATTATAGAGGTGCTGTTAAAATTGTAGCTAACCATAAACTAGACACCGTGATTAATTATAGTTTAAATAACTACTTAGCAATTATTGATTTGGGAATATCTTATGATGAAAATCCTGATCAAGTAGCACAAGCGTTAGAAGAAATAAGGTTAGAGCTTAATGGAAAAGTACCAAATGCAACAGGAGATATACAAATTTGGGGTTTGGATAATTTTGAAAACTCAAACATGCGATATAGAGTTGTAGTAGAAACAAAATCGCAACAGCATTATGCAGCCCAAAGATTTTTACGCAGCGAATTTAAAAAGAGATTAGACAAGAGAAAGATAAAAGTTACTTGTCAGCAGATAGAGGTGGCAAATGGAAAATAATAGTTATACTATCGGTACAAAGGTAATAATGAAAAAACCTCATCCATGTGGAACAAACGAATGGGAAATTACAAGAGTAGGTGCTGATATAAAAATAAAATGTGTAAAATGTGGAAGAACAGTATTAATACCTAGAATAGAATTTAACAAAAAATTAAAAAAGATAATTACACAGGAAGGATAAAATATGCAAGAAAAGAGAAAATTAAAACTCAAAAAATTTTATTTTCATCCAATCACAGTATTTTTATTTTTAACATTATTAATAATTATATTAAGTGGTATTTTATCGGCAGTGGAAATGCAAGCAACTTACAACACTATTAATCCCACTACCAATGAATTAGAGTCAACTTTAGTGTCGGTAAAAAATTTGTTTAGTTTTGATGGAATGAAATTTTTAATAGGAGATGCAACAACTAACTTTATCAGTTTTGCACCTGTAGGCACTTTGTTATTAGCGTTAATTGGTATAACAATAGCGGAGGCAACAGGGCTAATCGAAACTATATCTAGAAGATTTTTTAAGAAAATGCCAAAAGAGGTTCTTACGTTCATTATTATCTTTGTTGCTACAATATCTTCTTTAATTAATGAAGTAGGATATGCAATTTTAATACCTTTAGTGGCATTAATTTACTTTATGAATGGACGAAATCCAATTTTAGGAATTATAACAGCCTTTTGCGGAGTGGCTTTTGGCTACGGCGTTACAATATTTGTTGGTTCTATGGAAGTAGCATTGATGCAATATACAAAAACAGCGGCTTGGTTAGTAGATGATACAGTACATATTTCTTTAACTTCAAACTTATTTTTTATCATAGCAACTTCAGTTTTAATTTCGGTTATTGGAACTTTAATTATTGAAAAAATAATAGCTCCCAAAATAGGAAAATATAAAAAAGAAGAAGAATTTTCTAAAACGGAGCAATATAGAGTAATCAATTTAGAAGAGGAAGAACAAAAAAAGATAGAAAAAGATAAGTATGAAAAACGAGGATTAAAATTTGCTTCAATTACTTGCATTATTGTAATAGTGTTATTTATATATATGTTAATACCAAATTTACCATATTCAGGAATGTTATTGGATATGAATGAAAAGACTTATTTGAATCAATTATTTGGAAATAAATCATATTTTCAATCAGGTTTTACATATCTAATAACATTATTATTAGTGTTTGCAGGTTTAGCTTATGGTATAGGTGCTAAGTCTATTAAAAATGATAAAGATTTAATTGAAGAAGTGGGGAATAAATTTAGTAAAACAGCATATATTTTTGTTTTAATATTTGTAGCTTCACAATTCATTGCAGTATTTAAAGAATCCAATATAGGTATAATTATAATATCTTGGTTATCTAACTTATTAGAACACTTAGAGTTTAGCGGGATTCCTCTAATTGTAGTTACGCTAATAATTATTTCTTTGTCTAATATGATTGTAACTAGTCCTACAACAAAATGGGCAATCTTTTCACCAATAGTAGTACCTATGTTTATGCAATCTAATATATCTCCTCAGTTTGCTCAAATTGTTATGCGAATAGGAAATTCTATGACAAATGGATTCACTCCTATTCTTGCATCTTTTGTGATTTATATTGGATATTTAAATATATATAATTTAAATAAAAAGAAACCATATACTATCAGAAAATCTTTAAAAATAATCACACCATATTTTTTAATCATTTTTATTACATGGATTCTGATAGTAGTAGGTTGGTATATAACAGGGCTACCTATTGGGCCAGGAGTTTTTCCTACACTATAACACCTTTTGGTGTTTTTTTCTTCATAGTATATGAATACAAAAAATATCATCAGCAGTAGCTATTAAATTTAATTTGTTGTAAAAGAATGCACATAGTTTAATTGTTATTACTTAGATTGATGTTTGATATGATGATTAGATACCTAGAATACAAAAAATGATAAAGAAGGAATTTTGAAAGGTACATATATAAAATAAGAACTTAATAAAAAAGCTGATAAAAGTTAAAATAATAATTATCTACATTAGCCAAACAACTATTTGATATGATATAATAAAAAAAGAAAAGAGGTATATTTATGAGTTTAACAGCTGGAATAGTTGGATTACCAAATGTTGGTAAATCAACACTTTTTAATGCTATTACAAATCAAAAAATATTAGCGGAAAATTATCCTTTCGCAACCATAGAACCTAATGTGGGAGTGGTAACAGTTCGAGATCCAAGAATGGATAAGTTAAAAGAAATGTATGAACCTAATAGATTTATTCCAACTGCCTATGAATTTACAGATATAGCAGGTTTGGTAAAAGGGGCATCCCAAGGAGAAGGATTAGGGAATAAATTTTTATCTCATATTAGAGAAGTGGATGCTATAGTTGAAGTAGTTCGGTGCTTTGATGATGGTAAAATTATTCATGTAGACGGAAACATTGATCCGATAAGAGATATTGAAACCATCAATTTAGAACTTGCAATAGCAGATTTAGATGTGATTAATAACAGATTAGAAAGAGTTTCTAAAAAAGCTCGTACCACCAAGAATAAAGACGATTTAATAGAAGTTGAAACTTTAGAAAAAGCAAAAAGAGCTCTAGAAGAAAATATAGCTTTAAGACAATTAGAATTTACAGATGATGAATTAAAATCTATAAAGTCATATAGTTTTTTAACTTTAAAACCAATCATATATTTAGCAAATATCAAAGAAAGTGAATTAGGAAATCCTGATAATGAATATGTAAAACAAGTAAAAGAGTATGCTTCAAAAGAAAATGCTCAAGTAGTTAGTTTGTGTGCCAAAGTTGAAGAGGATTTAAGTGAATTAACAGAAGAAGAAAAAGCAGAAATGTTAGAAGCTTTAGGATTACAGGAATCAGGCCTAGATAAATTAATTCAAGCAACTTATGATATCTTAGGTCTAGCTACTTACTTTACCGTAGGAAAAGATGAAGTAAGAGCTTGGACATTTAAAAAGGGTATGAATGCTAAGCAATGTGCAGGAATCATACATACAGACTTTGAAAAAGGCTTTATCCGAGCAGAAGTAATCTCTTATGATGATTTAATGAAATATGGAGATGAACAGAAAGTAAAAGAAGCAGGAAGAGCCAGACTAGAAGGAAAAGATTATATTATGGAAGATGGCGACATTTGTCATTTTAGATTTAATGTTTAAAGCTTTCAGATTAAATTATGAAAAAATATAAATTAATCATATTTGAAACCAACAGACAAGATGGATGTATGAGTTTAGCCAGAAAATTTTATCCGGCAAGTTGGACTCCAGAACAAATAAGAGAATCATTTCAAAATACTAAAGAAAGAATTGGAAAAAAATATAATTTTGACAGTAAACATATACTTCAGCCTAGTCAAAAAGATGTAGAAAAAGACATTCAATATAACGATGGACAATATATTAAAATAACTCCTAATATATTAACAAAAGAAGATTATTGGGATGAAAAACTACCGTGTGATGTCTTATTAATAGACACATCTTGCCCTAATGTTGTTATAGGACATAGAATGGCAGACTGCCCTATAGTCATAGCCGAGGATATATCAAAACAGGTAGTGGCGGTTTCACATTGTGGGGCAAGTCAAATTAATAGAGAAGTTCCCAAATGGATAATAAAAGCGTTAAAAAAAGAAGTAAATAGTAATCCTAATAACATACGCATATACATAGGTAGTTGCATAAAGAAAGAAAGCTATCAATATGACAGATATCCTTTATGGGCGACGAATAAAAAAGTTTGGAAAAAATCAATTATAAGAAAAAATAATATATATTATATTGATTTGTTATCAGCAATAAGAGATCAATTATTAATTGAAGGAATATTAAAAAATAACATTCAAGAAAGTTCAGTAGATACATATAAAGATAAAAACTATTACTCTCATACAGAAGAAGTAAAAGACAAAAATTCGAATATCGGACAAAATTTTGTTGGCTGTTTTTATCAAGAAATAGAAAGTGAGTAATATAATTATTCACTTTTTTAATCTTTATCCTGTATATTTTGAAATAGTTAATCCATTTATTGTTTTTCGATAGCCAGACAAAGTCAAAGCTAATTATTATATAAAATTCTTAACTCAAGGTTAATATTTTTTTCCAAACAAAAGTAAAAAATTAAACTGGACAAAAGAAAAACAAAATGCTATAATACTAACGAGTATTTTAAATACTCCTTGCTACTGTTGTAGCCATTAGTCCAAAAGGAGGTGTAACAAATGAGAAAATATGAAATTATGTTCATCGTAAGACCTGATATGGAAGAAACAGAAATTACTAAAACAGCAGAGAGTCTAAAAAAGGTTTTAGAAGATGGAAAAGCAAAAATTCTAGAAGAAAAAGCAATGGGTCCTAGAGAATTGGCTTACGAAATTAAAAAATTCAAAACAGGATATTATTACTTATTCGTAGTAGAAGCAACTTCAGAAACAGTTGCAGAGTTCGACCGTGTTGTAAGAATTAATGAAAATTTACTTCGTCATTTAATCGTAAAAGTAGAAGACTAAAAAAGAGGTAGAATATGAATAAAGTATTTTTAATAGGAAGATTAACTAGAGACCCCGAATTGAGATATACAGGAAGTAATACTGCGGTTGCCACTTTTTCTTTAGCCGTAAACAGAAACTTTTCTAATGCTAACGGAGAAAGAGAAGCTGATTTTATTAACATTGTTGTTTGGAGAAAACAAGCAGAAAATGTTAAAAACTATTTGTCACAGGGAAGCCAAGTAGCAATAGATGGACGAATCCAAACCAGAAGCTATGACGATCAAAACGGTCAAAAACGTTATGTAACAGAAGTTATAGCTGATAATGTTGAATTTTTGGGATCAAAGGGGTCATCTAATAATTTAAATGCTAGTAGTAATGCACAAGTTTCATCAAACAGTGCAGAACCTACACCTTATGACTTTGGCACAGGAAAAGAACCAAAGGGAATGGATGTAGATAGCAATCCTTTCGCTGATTTTGGATCTAGTATCGAAATAAGTGATGATGAATTACCATTCTAAAAAAGGAGGGAAACAAATGGCAGAATTTGGACGCAGAAAGAAAAAAGTATGTATGATGTGTACTGGTGCGACAGTTGACTATAAAAATCCTGAAACATTAAAAAGATATGTAAATGAAAAAGGAAAGATAGTTTCAAGAAGAGTAACTGGAAACTGTGCTCGTCATCAAAGATATATTTCAACACAAATCAAAAGAGCAAGAGCAATTGCTTTAATGCCTTATACAAGATAATAAACAGAGTTCTTTTAAGAACTCTTTTTCATTTTACAAACAAAAGAAATTATTATATAATAAGAAAGAGGAATACGGGAGGAAAAGATGAAGATTATAGAACAACGTAAAGCATTAAATAGATATATAAAAAAATCTAAGGTTATCTTCTTAATGGCACACAAAGATTTAGATTTAGACGCTTTAGGAAGCTGTATTGGTCTAAGTTTAATCCTAAAACAACGTAAAAAGAATTGTTATATAATTGTAGATGATAAAGAGCACGAATTAGGTGTGGAAAAAATATTAAAAGAACTAGATGGTTGTATTCCTATCATACATGGAGAAGAAATAGACAAATATCTTTATCCTAATAATAAAAAGAATCTTTTAATAGTATTGGATACTAACAAAACGGAATTGGTTCAAAATAAAGATATATTAAAAAAAATAGACCAAAAGATTATAATAGATCATCATGACTTAGGTAAAACTACTATTAAAGATGCACTTATTATTCAAGATAATGAGGTATCAAGTACTTGCGAAATGATTACGGAATTAACTGAATTCTATGATGTGGAATTAGATCCATATTATGCAACAGTATTATTAGCAGGAATTGTATTAGACACTAATAACTTTACTTTAAAAACTACGGCAGAAACTTATTATGCTGCATACTATTTAGCTAATCTAGGAGCTAGTGCCAAAAAAGTACAATATCTATTAAAACAAGATGTAGAGGAATATACCGAACGTCAAAAACTATTAGCAGATATTGAAACAATCAATAAAAAGATAGCTTTTACCAAGGCTAGTCCATATACCATATATCGAAGAGAAGATTTAGCTAAAGTGGCAGACACCTTACTTTTCTTTAACAATATTGAAGCTTCCTTTGTAATCGGAAAAATTGGTAAAGATACTATAGGGATAAGCGCCAGAAGTTTAGGAAACTTTAATATAACAAAGATACTAGAGAAATTAGGCGGTGGTGGTAATGACTATAATGGAGCTGCCAGATTTGAAAAAACTACGATTAGTAAAGTAGAACAAGAATTGAAAAAGGCAATTGCAAAAGAAGAGGGTGAATAAAATGGAAGTAATTTTTATTAAAGATTTAAAAAATCAAGGAAAAAAAGGACAAATAAAAAATGTAAAAGACGGTTATGCTGAAAACTTTTTAATAAAAAATGGTTATGCCGTAATAAAAAATAAAGAAAATATGGCAAAATTAGATAAAGAAAAACAAGAAAAGGAAAAATCTGACCAAAAAAATAAAGAAGAAGCAGAAAAATTAAAACAAGAGTTGGATAAATTAGTTTTAGAATTTAAAGTGAAAACAGGCGAGGGAGACAAAGTCTTCGGAAGTGTTAGCTTAAAACAAGTGAAGGATGCTTTAGCAAAATCAGGATATAAAATAGAGAAAAGTCAAATAGAATTAACAACGGCAATGGCGAGTTTAGGGTTTCATCGTGTAGATATTAATTTATATCCCGGAATAAAGGCAACAGTAAAAGCGCACATCATAAAATAGAGGTGAAAGAATGCCAATAAAAACATTACCTAACAACATTGAAGCGGAACAGTCGGTTTTAGGGGCTTGTTTCTTATCAAAGTACGCACTTCAAAAAGCCTGCGAAAATTTGACTCCAGACTCTTTTTATGATGAGAAAAATGGAAAAATATTTGCAGCAATGATTGCTTTAGTAGATGAAAAAACACCAATAGACATCACGACAGTAACAGGATATTTAAAGAAAAACAATCAATTAACAGAAATTGGCGGAGTGGAATATTTAACAGAGGTTTTAAATTTTGTTCCAACCGCAAGTAACATTGACTATTATATAAAAAATGTAGAAGATGCTTCTATATTAAGAAAGTTAATAGAGACTGCAACAGATATAGCGTCAGAAGGTTATCGAACAGACGAAACAGTAAATGAAATACTAGATAATTCAGAGAAAAAAATACTAAATATTGTAAAAAATAGAAAATCAAGTGAATTTAGGTCAATAAAAGAAATATTACAAAAGACTCAGTCAGATTTAGAAAGACTATCAGAGCACAAAGGAGAAGTTACAGGACTTGCAACAGGATGGTATGATATCGACAAATTAACAACAGGACTACACCCTAACGAATTGATAATAATTGCCGCAAGACCGGCCATGGGGAAAACAGTTTTTGCTTTAAACTTGGCAACGCATGCCGCAATGACCCAAGATAAATCAGTAGCGTTATTTAACTTAGAAATGAGTGCAGAACAATTAGCTATGCGAATTATTTCTTCATTAGGCCAAGTAGACGGATTTAAGCTACGTACCGGAAATTTAATGAATCCTGATTGGAAAAGGATAAATGAAGCAGTATCGCAATTATCAAATACTAATTTAGTAATGGACGATACACCGGGAATTACAATTGGAGAAATTAGAGCTAAGTGCCGGAGATTGGCATCTAGCGAAAAGGGACTAGCTTTAGTGGTAATAGACTACCTACAGCTAATTTCTGGTGGAAAAAATTATGGAGCTAATAGACAACAAGAAGTATCCGATATTTCTAGAAGTTTAAAGACATTAGCTATGGAGTTACAAGTACCAGTAATAGCCCTTTCTCAATTATCTCGAAGTGTAGAATCACGTGAAGATAAGAGACCAATTATGAGTGATTTACGTGAGTCTGGATCTATTGAACAAGACGCTGATATAGTTGCATTTTTATATAGAGATGATTATTATAAAAAAGAAGCTAGAAACGAAGATAATACAAGTATAGTAGAATTAATTATCGGAAAACATCGTAACGGACCAACAGCAACAGTAGAATTATTGTTTAAAAAAGACACCTCTACTATGCTAAATTTAAGTAAAGGAAATAGAGGTGATGAATAATATGAAGAAAAAGATATCTAAAATATTTTTAATAGTAATTTTAGGTTTTTCTCTTCCATTATTATCCGCTTATACCACAGCTAATCCTAGAGTGCTATATCGAGTATATTTGCATGGAGAATCAATTGGATTAATTGAATCCAAAACAGAATTAGAAAATTATATTGATAAAAAACAAAAAGAAATAAAAGAGCGTTTTGATGTAAGTAAAGTTTATTTACCAGAAGATTTAGATATTGAGAAAGAAATAACTTTTGATAAAGACATATCAAGCGTTAAAGAAATTTATAACAAAATTAAAGATATATCTCCATTTACCATTAAAGGCTACGCTATAACGATTGGTGCCGTAGATTCGCAAGCGGTAGATGGAACAGAAGTTAAAGGTAAAAAACAGACTTTATATGTATTAGATAAAAAAGTCTTTAAAGATGCTGTAGATAATGTAGTTCACTCTTTCGTATCAGAGACAGATTATGAAAATTATGCCAACGATACACAAGCAGAAATAAAAGATACTGGGAAAAGAGTGGACGAAATATACATAGAAAATAAAATAACAATCAGCAAAAAAAACATTCCAGTTGACAAAACTATATATCAAGATACAAATTCTTTAAGTAGATACTTAATGTTCGGAACTACAAAAGATCAACAAAAATATACAGTTCAATCAGGTGACACAATAGAACAGATTGCATTCAACAATAAAATATCAACAGAAGAATTTTTGATTGCCAACCCAGAATTTAGTAGTGCAAACACTTTATTATATGTTGGACAAACAGTAACGCTAGGTATATTAAAACCTCAAATAAGTGTGGTAGAAGTTGATCACGTTGTATTCGACGAAGAAACAAATTATCAAACAGAAACTCAATATGATAACAATAAAGAAGTTGGATACAGTCAAGTGACTCAAGCCGGAGTTAAGGGAATTACGAGAAAAACTCAAAAAGTAAAGAAAATTAATGGAGCGACTGTATCTGTCACGCCAGTAGGCAGTGGAGAAGTTTTAAAAGAACCAATTAACGAAATTGTTGTAAAAGGTGGTAAAAAATCAAGTTATAATGGATATGGAAGCGTTGTAGCTACTCCTGGTGAATGGGGATGGCCTGCGACATGTTCTTCTATATCAAGTCCATTTGGATATAGATGGGGAACTTTACACGATGCAATTGATATAGCAGGTTGTGGTTATGGATCTAATATCTTTGCCGCCAAAGATGGAATTGTTGTACAATCATCATATAAATACGATAATGGTGAATATGTTACGGTCGATCATGGAAATGGATATTATACACTTTACGCTCATATGGTATCGGGTTCAAGAAAAGTTAAAGTAGGTGACTATGTAGTAAAAGGCCAAGTAATAGGAAGTATGGGGATGACAGGAGCTGCTTCTGGAGTTCATTTACACTTTGCTATTTGGAGAGGATTCCCATATCGCGGTGGAACACCGCTAAATCCATTATCGTTCTACTAAAATGAAAGTAAAAACGATAGCTAGTGGCTCAAAAGGAAATTGTTCCATAGTATTATGTGAGAATACTAATATAATTATAGACATGGGAATTTCTTACTTAACTCTAAAAAGGAGATTAGAAGAAAATTCCCTTTCTTTTGAGCAATTTACAGGAATTTTAATTACACATAGTCATAAAGACCATATAAATGGCTTGAAGTCCTTAATAAACCATACTAATCTAAAGGTGTATATACCAGAAAAAATGTTTGAAGAATTAGAAGAAATAGTTCCCAAATATCGTTGTGAATTTATAAGTGATAAATTTAATATACAAGATGTACAAATAGAATTGATTCATACCTCACACGATGCCCCTTGCTCTGTAGGATATATCATTACCTATCAAAACAAATCTCTTGTATATGTAACGGATACTGGATATATAAACAGAAAATATTTGGCTAGAATGGTAGAAAAAGATATTTATATAATTGAATCCAACCATGATGAAATAATGCTCATGGATGGGCCTTATCCAAGATTTTTAAAAGAAAGAGTGATTAGCGATAGAGGGCATCTATCTAATAAAACAACTGCCAAATATTTAAAAAAAATCATTGGTAAAAATACTAAATATATAATCCTTGCACATTTAAGTGAGAAAAACAACACAGAAGAAAAAGCCTTAGAGGCAGTAAATGAAGAGTTGGGTTCAACAAATATAAATATATTGATTGCTAGGCAGACGGAAGAAAGTCCTATGATAGAGGTATAAAATGATTAAAATAATTACAGTAGGAGCTTTAAAAGAAAACTATTTAAAAGAAGCTCTTCAAGAATATGAAAAAAGACTAAAAAAATATACGGATATAAAAATAATAGAAGTGAAAGATGAAGGGTTATTACCACCCCTACAAGCAATGCAAAAAGAAGCAGAAAAGATAAAAAAACATCTAACAGAAAAAGATTATATTATAACTTTAGAGATTGAAGGAAAAGAGTTAACTTCAGAAGAATTTTCAGAACAAATACAAAAAATTATGATAGTAAGTAGTAATATTACGTTTATTATAGGTGGAAGCTATGGAATTGATAAATCTATTAAGAATTTATCAAAATATCATTTATCCTTCTCTAGATTAACTTTTCCTCATCAATTATTCAGAGTTATGTTACTTGAACAAATTTACAGATCTTTTAAAATAATAAATAATGAAAGTTATCATAAATAGAGAAAAGAGGTATTTTTATGATAGGCAATGTATGGGACAAATTATTAGTCGAAGAGTATCAAAAAGAATATTTTGTAAATCTAATGAACTTTGTTAAAGAAGAATATAAAACAAAAACTATATATCCAAAACAAAGTGATGTTTTTAACGCTTTTAGATACACAGATTTTGACAATGTAAAAGTGGTAATATTAGGACAAGATCCATATCATGGTCCAAATCAAGCAGAAGGATTATCCTTTTCAGTAAGCAATGAAGTGTTGAAACCTCCATCTTTAAAAAACATTTTTAAAGAACTAGAAAGTGATTTAGGAATACCATTTCCGAAACATAATTCATTAAAACCCTGGGCTAAAGAAGGTGTTTTATTACTAAATGCAGTATTAACAGTAGAGGCTCACACCCCAACATCACATAAAAATCATGGTTGGGAACAATTCACTGATCAAGTAATCAAAATAATTAATAAAAAAACTACCCCTGTAGTATTCATATTATGGGGAAGTTATGCAAGAGCAAAGAAAAAACTAATAACCAATCCTATCCATTATGTAATTGAGTCAGCACATCCATCACCATTTTCAGCATATAACGGATTTTTTGGTAGCAAACCGTTTTCTAAAACTAACGATTTTCTAAAGAGTAATGGATTAAAAGAAATTAACTGGAAAGTAGAATAGAGAACTTTATCATATTAAAGAAATCAAATAAAAAAACTATAGAACAAAAAGAAGAAAGCAAATATAGCTTTCTTCTATTTATTTTGTGCTTGTACAGCTGTAATAGCAACAACACCAACAATATCATCAGAAGAACATCCTCTTGATAAGTCATTGACTGGTGCAGCAATCCCTTGTGTCACAGGTCCATATGCCTCAGCTTTAGCTAGTCTTTGAACCAATTTATATCCAATATTACCAGCATCTAAATCAGGAAATACTAGTACATTTGCACGTCCGGCAACGGGACTATCAGGTGCTTTAGATGCTGCTACTTCTGGTACAATAGCGGCATCTAATTGCAATTCTCCATCAATTTTATATTGGGGGTAAACCTCTTTGGCAATTTTAACAGCATTTACGACTTTATCCACATCAGGATGAGAAGCACTTCCCATAGTAGAATGAGATAACATTGCTACAATAGGTTCCTTTTGAACTAATAATTTAAATGTTTCAGCACTTGACGCTGCAATAGCTGCTAGTCTTTCTGGTGAAGGATTTTGTTCTAATCCGCTATCTGCAAATATAAAAGTACCATTTTCTCCATATTGACAATTTGGTACAGTCATTAAGAAAAATGCAGATACCAACATAGTTCCTGGTTTGGTTTTTATGATTTGTAAAGCAGGACGCAATGTATTTGCAGTTGAATGACAAGCTCCACTAACAACACCATCAGCTCTACCAGTTTTGACTAACATGCAAGCATAATACATATAATCTTCTAATAATAACTTTTTAGCTTCATCATATGTAAGTCCTTTATTTTTCCGAATATCGACCAATTTTTCTACTAATTCATCTGTTAAAGGAGAAGTAAAAGGATTAATGACAGTGGCTTTACTAATGTCAAACCCTTTAGCTTTTTCAGTTATTTCTTCATCTTTACCAATCAATATAATATTAGCTATCTCCTCTTTTAAAATCTTTTCAGTAGCTTCCATAATCCTACGATCCATCGTTTCGGGCAAAACGATAGTTTTTTTATCTTTTTTAGCTCTTTCTTTTATAGTATCAATAAATGACATAATAAACCTTCTTTCTAGTTTTCTTTTAAAATCTTATAAATTTCCCTTTTTTCATGACTATAAAATTCCTTTTTTCTATACCCAAAGAACAAGCGAATAATATTAGACGGAAAAGATACAATTAATTGATTAAACATAACCACTGTATCATTATAGAATTTTATAGCCGCTACTAAGTCAATTTCATTAGAATTTAAATCATCAATAATGTGAACTAAAGATTCACTTTTGAATAATTTCTCATTATCATCTAAAGTTTGAAAAAATTCATTATAAGTTTTCTTTAATAAATCATTTAACTCAAAGTGATTTAAATCAGAAATAGTGTCACTATCTAATTGTTCTAAAAAGTTTTCTGATTTTAATTCTTTAATAACAACTTGTCTGGAACGTTTAAGTAACTCCAATTTTCTTTGTAAAAAGAGGTCGATGTTGTTTTCTGCTTCCTCAATTTTTATTACAGAAAATTTAAATTTATTATGATATACAATAAATATGATACCTATTAACGAAACTATAACCAAACACCCCAAAACAGTTTCTATCATCTTATCACCTCTTAATTATTATATCAAACAAAAACTCAAAAGAAAATAAAACAAAAATAAAACCGAGAAAATTGTCAATTTTATTTCTGAAAAAATTTATTATTTATTCAAATTAATTTATGATACTCCTTTAGAAAGTCATATCAATAAGATATAAATTAAAAAGGAGAAGTAACAATTAGGAAGGTTGGACATTTTCCACTTTAGAATCAAATACTTCTTGACTAGTATCTACAGGTTCTGTCCCTTTAATAAAATACATCATTTTTTTCTTTTTATCAGCATCAGTTGCTAAACGACCAGAAATTGGTTCAACCAATACCGCAGAAACATTTTTAGGCATTTCGTACCACTCTTTTCCAGCCTCAACGTTTCTTTCATAATATTCTATAGATTGATACCATATATTTTGTGCATATTTATATTCACTAGTTTTTAAAGGTTGATTATCATCATACCCTACCCAAACAGCACACACAATATTATTATTAAACCCGATATTCCAATTGTCGGTTGCAGTAGTACCACTTTTTAAAGCATATGTATGGGTAAGTTTGGAAGCTAGTCCAATTGCGGTAGGATAATTATAATCAATGTAGTCACTATCATAAGTGGCAGTTAATAAATTATTTAAAATAAAAGTAATACTAGGATTTAAAACTGCTTCTTTAGTATTTTTAGCTTCATATAAAACTGTACCATCAGAATCTTCAACTCTTTCGATAAAATGTGGTGTGACTTTATTGCCCAAATTTGCAAATGCTGAATACCCAGCAGCCATTTCTAGTATATTGATTTCATTAGTTCCTAGAGGTAAAGAAGGTACATTTTCTAATTTAGCGGTAATACCAACCCGTCTAGCTACATTTATTAATGCATCTCCTCCTAAAAAAAGATGAGTTTTAACGGCATAAATATTTTCTGAATAAGCAATAGCTGTCCCCATCGATATAGGCTTGTTTCCATATGTTTGATTATAATTTTGTGGTGTGTAATCTTCCTGGTCGTTAAAAACAAAGGTAGTTTTTTCGCTAGTGAATGCAGAACTAGAAGTAAAACCATTTTCCAAAGCAGCATAATAAAGATAAGGCTTCATTGTTGAACCGACTTGTCTTAAAGAGTCAGTTGCTCTATTAAATGATGATTCATTGTAATCTTTGCCACCAACTAAAGCTAAAACCCCGCCAGTATCTGGATTCATTAATACAGCAGACGTTTGTATCTCAGATTCCTCTGGAATAGACTCTTTAATGTTCTCTTCAACCTTTTTCTGTAAATCTAAATCTAGATTGGTATAAATCTTTAACCCGCTAGTATCAGAGTAAGATTTAGGAATATTATCTATGGATTCTAGCTCATCCATAACAGCATCATGATAATACATGACAGTAGTTAACTCGTCTCTTTCTTTTTCTCCTAAAAATTTTAGTTCCTGATTATAAGCTTGATCTTTTTCTTCTGCTGTAATAATTCCATTTTCTACCAATAAATTTAGAATAAGTAATTGTCTATTTTTAGCCGCTTCTAAATTTACTAATGGTGAAAAGTTTGAAGGGGATTTAGGAATTCCAGTTAAAATAGTAGCTTCAGCTAGATTCAAATCTTTTGCACTCTTACCGAAGTAATAATTACTAGCATTTTCGATTCCATACATCCCATGTCCATAATTAATGGTGTTAAGGTATCCCTCCAATATTTCATCTTTAGAATAAGTGGATTCAATTTTTATTGTATACCACATCTCATCCCATTTTCTTTTCCATGTTTTATCAAAAGACAAAAATAAGTTTTTAGCATATTGTTGAGTAATGGTAGAAGCACCTTGTTTAGTGCTACCACTAGTAAGGTTAACATAAAACGCTTTTAAAATACGCAAATAATCAAAACCATGATGCTGATAAAAATTTTTATCTTCTGTATAAATAGTAGCATCAATCACATAGGGAGAAATATCATCTAGAGATACCCACTCTTTTTCGTTATTTCCCTGAAAAAATACTTCTTCGTTTTTATCATACAAAAAAACACTATTAGTAGTATTAATAACTACTTTAGGTGAGAGCTTAACATAAAGACGTATGCCAATAAAAGCAAGTAAAATTACAACAATAAAAATACAAGTCAATTTTCCAATAATTTTCAAAAAACGCATGGAATCATTCCTTTCTTTAGTATTATTTGAAGTTACAAGAAAAATATGTATATAACTAAGCAATTCAAAAATAATAGGCAAATAAAATGAATTATGGTATAATCTAAACTAGAAATTGAAAGGGATGAAAAAAATGCCAAAAATTAATATAAAGGTCATCTTAATAACTCCAGAGCAATCAATGAATAACACATATAAAGCAATTTTTCATCCTGAGTTACAAGAAATAGTATATTTAGAAGATGATAAAACAAAAACCACTATCCAATTAAAAGAATCAAAACTCCGACGAGAAAATGCTAATTTATGGATGGAATATCCATTTGAAGAACAAAATAGTACGCAAGGGATAATAAAGGTAAAAGACTTAAATAAAAACATATTAGTAAATATTAGGACAAAAAGATTGATTCGAGAAAATAAAAATATAGAGATAGAATACGAATTAGAAAATGAAAATTATAAATACAAATTAGAGGTGATAGAATGAGTATAATAAAAAAATTAAATGAGGATATAAAAACAATAGTAGAAAAATCAGGATATGAATTACAAGATTTAGTACTACAACCTTCCGGAAGAAGAGATTTGGGACAATTTCAATTAAATGATGCTATGACTCTAGCAAAAATATATAAAAAAGCTCCGAGAATAATAGCGGAAGATATTGTAAAAAGTTTGTCAGAAGACGGCAGGTTTACAAATTTAAATATTGCTGGCCCGGGATTCATTAATATAACCTTAACAGACGAATATTTAGGAGACTTATTAACAAAAGTTTATGAAGACAAAAACTTAAATATTGATACAAGGCCAAGAAAGAAAATAGTCTTGGATTATGGAGGAGCGAATGTTGCAAAAGCTTTACATGTAGGTCACCTAAGAAGTGCGAATATAGGGGAGGCTTTAAAACGATTAGCAACACTACTTGGTTATGATGTTGTAGGTGATGCTCATTTAGGTGATTACGGTAGACCACTAGGACTTGTGGTTTTAGAAATAAAAAAAAGATATCCTAATCTTCCTTATTTTGATGAATCATACACAGGAGATTTTAGTGAAATAGATCTTCCAGTTACGAATAGCGATTTAGAAGAAATTTATCCATATGCGTCTAATAAATCAAAAGAAGATGAGGGATATTTAGAGGAAGCAAGGGCTATTACATTTAAAATTCAAAACCACGAAAGAGGATACTATGACTTGTGGAAAAAAGTAGTGGAAATTTCAAAAAAAGACATTAAACAAGTTTATGATATGTTAAATGTAAATTTCGAATTATGGTTAGGTGAAAGTGATGCTGCCGAATATTTACAGGAATTAGATGAGATATATGAAAAAAGCAATGTCTTAATAGAGAGCGAAGGAGCGCAAATCATTGAAGTAAAAGAAGAAACTGACACATCTCCAATGCCACCACTTTTATATAAACGTTCCAATGGAACTGTTTCTTATGAAACTACAGATTTAGCAACCATACTTCAACGTCAAAAAGAAATAAATCCTGACGAAATATGGTATTGTGTGGATGCAAGACAAAGTTTACATTTTGATCAAGTATTCCGTGCTGCCAGAAAAGTAAAATTAGTAGAAGATAGAGTTGGATTAGAACATATTGGTTTTGGTACCATGAATGGTAAAGATGGTAAACCATTCAAAACTAGAGATGGTGGAGTAATGAGTTTAAAAGGATTAATTAATCTAGTAGAACAAGAGACAAAAAAAAGAATTAATCCAGATACAGTTGAAGAAGATGAAAAAGAAGAAGTTGCTAAAACAGTAGCTATAGCTGCTCTAAAATATGCTGATTTGTTACCTTTTAGGGGAACCGACTATATTTTTGAACCTGAAAAGTTTGCTGATTTAGAAGGTAAAACAGGACCGTATCTTTTATATTCTACAATTCGTATGAAGTCGCTATTAACAAAAGCCTCTACTTTAGAAATTGGTAAAATAACTAAATTTAAAACAGAAACAGAAAAAGATATAGCGCTAACCATCTTAAGATTACCAATTATTTTAAATAAATCTCTAGACTCTAGAAGCTTAAATGATATAACAGAATATATTTACAAACTAACTTCTTTATATAATAAATTCTATGCTGAAAATAAGATTTTAACAGAGGAAGATAAAGAACTTCAAAAATCTTGGTTAACTTTAACAAAAATTGTTTATGATATTAACATGACATTATTAGATGTTCTAGCAATAAAAGTTCCAGAAAAAATGTAAAAAAGTGTTGCATGTCTAATAGATATATGTTATAAGTTTATTGGTAATTTTTTTACCATAACAAATTATAAAATTGAGCATATAATGTTTTTGAATATAGGAGGGCATTATGAGTCTTAGTAAAATGAAAAAAGAGGATTTAGAATTATTGTCAAATAAAGATATTACTAACTTAATCTTAGAAGAAAGTCAAAAGCCAATTAATACAGCTGATTTATTTAAAGAAATTATTAAATTACTAGAATTACCAGAGAGTACTTTTGAAAATAAAATAGGGGATTATTATACAGCGCTTTCTACAGATAAAAGATTTATCTTATTAGATGACGGAAAATGGGATTTGAGAAGTCGTCATACATCAGATAAAGTTGCTAAAATAACGGATGATGAAGAAGAAGAAGATGATGATGATGATGATTCTGAAAATGAACCAGAAAAAGAAGAAATAGACGAAATCGAAGAAGATAGTTACGATGATACAGATGAAGAATATGACGAAGATACTAATGAAGAACTAAAAGATTTAGTAGTAATAGACGAAGATGAATTAGAACTAGAACAATAATCTAGTTTTTTTCTTCATAAAATTATGTTATAATACCAGTGATTACCAAGAAAGGGTGAGATCATGATCGAAAGATTAGAAGCAACATTAGAAAAATATAATTATTTACAAGAGGAATTAACAAAGCCTGAAGTTTTAAGTGATATAAAAAAAACAAGAGAATATTCAAAAGAAATGGCGTCTTTAGAAGCAGTGGTTAATTGCTATAAAAGATACAAAAAAGTATTAGAAGAAATAGAAAGTACAAAAGAAATGACTAAAGACCCAGAACTAGGAGAAATAGCGAAAGAAGAATTAAAAGCCTTAGAATCAGAAAAAGGACAGCTAGATGGGGAATTGGAGGTTTTATTAATTCCTAAAGATCCTAATGATGATAAGAATGTTGTTATCGAAATCAGAGGAGCCGCTGGAGGAGATGAAGCCAATATTTTTGCTGGAGATTTATTCAGAATGTATACAAGATATGCAGAAAAAAAAGGATTCTCATATCAAGTATATAACTCAGTTGACGGAACAGCTGGAGGATTTAGTCAAATTGAATTTATTGTTAAAGGAACAAATGCTTATTCTTTATTAAAGTATGAAAGCGGTTCACATAGAGTGCAGAGGGTTCCGGTAACAGAAGCTAATGGAAGACTTCAGACATCTACGGCTACTGTATTAGTAATGCCAGAAGCTGACGAAGATATTGAAATTGAAATTAATCCTAGCGATTTACGGATTGATATTTATCGTTCAAGTGGTTGTGGAGGGCAAGGAGTAAATACTACAGACTCTGCGGTAAGAATTACCCATTTGCCAACCAATACAGTTGTTACTTGTCAAAATGAAAGAAGTCAGATTCAAAATAAAGAGCAAGCAATGAAAGTATTAAAAACTAGACTTTATGAAATGCAGTTAAGAGAACAACAAGAAGCTGCTGGAGCGGAAAGAAGAAATAAAATTGGTACCGGTGATCGTGCAGAAAAAATCAGGACTTATAACTATCCTCAAAATCGTGTGACAGATCATAGAATCGGTTTTACTACTAAAAATCTAGATAGGGTTATGGATGGAGACTTAGATGATGTAATTAATGCATTAATTCAAGAAGATCAAAAACGAAAATTAAAAGGAGAAACAGAAGAGTAATGACAGTAGAAAATCTTCTGTTTTTTGCTAAGCAACACATCCATTCCAGTCATGCTAAAATATTAATTGCTGAAGCTCTAGGTTGTAATCCATTAGAATTATTAAATTATTTAGATAGAATAATACCAGAAGAAAAAGTAAAATTAATCAAGGAAGAAATCTCCGCATTAGAAAATAATAAACCAATACAATATGTATTAGGAAATGTAAATTTTTATGGAAATAATTTTTATATTGATGAAAGAGTATTAATTCCCAGATTTGAAACGGAAGAGCTTGTGGAAAACACTATTTCTTATATTAAACAATTTTTCACAAATCCTGTGGATATTATAGATTTAGGTTGTGGTAGTGGTGTAATAGGTCTTACTATTGAAAAAAAAGTTTCCACAAAATCTGTGGATTTAATTGATATAAGTAAACAAGCATTGGAAGTAACTAACAAAAACTGTGAAAAATTACAATCAAAGGCCAATATAATTCAAAGTGATATGTTTGAATCTGTGAATAAAAAGTATGATGTAATTATTAGTAATCCACCATATATTAAGACCAAAGAAGAAATAGAGAGTATAGTCAAAGAAAACGAGCCACATATAGCTTTATATGCAGGAGAAGATGGCTTGGATTGCTATAAAAAGATATTAAAAAATATAAAGCCTCATATGAAAGAACGTTGCTTAGTTGCGTTTGAGATTGGTATGACACAAGCAAATGATATTCAAAAATTAGCGCAAGATTATTTGCCAAACACCAGAACAGAAGTAAAACAAGATTTATCTGGCAAAGACAGAATGTTCTTTATATTTTTTGGAATAAATTAAATTTCTTGAATAAAAAAATTTATTTCCTTTCATTATAAAGTTGAAAGGAAGAAATAAATGAAAAAAATAGTCATCGTTTTAGCAATCATAACCACAATATTAGTAATAAATAAAGAAGAAAAAGTAATAATTCCTAAAGAAGCAATCAGATTCAGAGTGATTGCTAATAGTAATACCAAAGAAGATCAAGCGATAAAAAAGAAAATAGTTAATAATTTAAGTACAGAAATAAAAAAAATAACAACTTTAGATACTTCTTTACAAAATTCTAGAGAAAATATAAAAAAACAAATTCCATCTTTTTCAAAAGTTGTTGCAGAAACACTAAAACAACAAGAAAATGAAGAATCATTTTCAATCGATTATGGAATGAATTATTTCCCTCAGAAAGAGTATAAAGGGATTGTTTATGAAGAAGGAGAATACGAGTCACTAGTAATTACTTTAGGTGATGGTTTGGGAGAAAATTTCTGGTGTGTATTATTTCCGCCACTATGTTTATTAGATACAGAAGAAGCTCCAGAAAATGTAGAATATACTTCTTTTGTAAAAGAATTAATCAATAAGTATTTTTAGATAATTAGATAAATAAAATATATAAGGTGATAATATGAATGATAACCTTATATATTTTTTTATGGCAATAGGTTTAAGCATGGATGCGTTTTCTTTAGCTATGGCATATGGTACCACCAATATACCAATAAATAAAAAAATACTTTTAAGTTTAATGGTAGGAATATTCCATTTTTGTATGCCGAAAATAGGTGCGTTATTAGGTACAGAAGTGTTATTGAATTATATATTCAAAGCAAATTATTTAGTGGGAATTATATTTATAATTTTATCAATGGAAATGTTATTCTCAAGAAAAGATAAGAAAACTGGGACAATAACAAATATGATTTCTATAATTGTTTTTTCTTTTACAGTAAGCATAGACAGTTTTTCAGTAGGAATAGCTCTATCGTTAACTACTAAATGTATAGATTCTGCTTGCCTTATCTTTGCACTTGTGAGTTTTATATTTACTCTATTAGGAGTACACTTAGGAGATAAATTAGCTCATCGCTTCGAAAATAAATCAGAATATATTGGAATTACAATATTATTAATATTGGGGTTAAAATATTTGCTATTTTAATTTATAGAAAAGATTGTAGTTGCACTCACGTATAAAATATAATAATATTAGTTCTAAATAGAAAGGTATTCTTTCTTTTTCTTTTGACAAACAAGACAATATTGCTTATGATATATATGAAAGGTGGCAGAATATGTTAGTAAACTTTAATGAAATGTTAATGAGTGCGAAAAAAGGAAAATATGCGGTTCCACATCTTAATATTAATGATTTGGAATGGACTAAATATATTTTAGAAAAATGTAACGAATTGCAAGTACCTGTAATTTTAGGCGTAAGTGAAGGTGCGGCAAAATATATGGGTGGATTTAATACAATAAGTGGAATGGTAAAAGGATTGCTAAAAGATTTAAATATAACAATTCCTGTTTGCTTACATGTCGATCACGGAAGTAGTAAAGAAACCTGTATGAAGGCTATTGACGCAGGTTTTACCTCAGTAATGATTGACGCCTCTAGATATGAGTTAGAAGAAAATATAAAAATAACAAGAGATGTTGTTGAATATGCTCATTCTAAAGGGGTAAGTGTAGAAGCCGAAGTGGGACATATTGGAGGCACAGAAGACAACATTACTTCAAGTGCTACGAATGCCACTTTAGAAGATTGCTTAACTTTATATCAAAATACTGGCATCGACTCTTTAGCTCCGGCGTTAGGAAGTGTTCATGGGTTTTACAAGGGAGAGCCAAATTTAGATTTTGAAACGATGAAAATTATAAATGAAAATTTACCAATTCCTCTAGTATTACATGGGGGAACAGGAATACCTGATGATAAAATTAAAAAAGCAATCTCATGCGGAATTTCAAAAATTAACATTAATACAGACTTGCAATCAGTGTGGAGTAAAGCAGTAAGAAAATTTTTAACAGAAAATAAAGAAGCATATGATCCAAGAAAGATTATTGGTAGTGGAGAACAGGCTATAAAGAAACGAATTGAAGAAATAGTAACTCTATTTGGTACTAAACGATAAAATATAGTAAAGCCACAAGGAGGTATAAAATGAAATTAATGGAAATAGAAGGCAACAGAGAATTAAACGGAACAATCCGAATAAGTGGTGCTAAAAATGCTACTGTAGCATTAATACCAGCAGCAATTTTGACAGATGAAGAAGCAACCATTTGTAATGTCCCAGAAATAACAGATACAGATGCTTTGTGTGATATATTAAATGAATTAAATGTTGAAGTGAAAAGAGCAAGCGAGAGCATTATAATTAATCCTAAGAACATGATAAATATTGAAATTGAAGAAAAGTTTTCTAAAAAATTACGAGCATCATACTATTTTATGGGAGCGTTATTAGGAAAGTATAAAAAAGCAGTAATGTATTTTCCAGGTGGATGTTCCATTGGAGCTAGACCAATTGATTTACATTTAAAAGGCTTTGAAGCACTAGGCGCTACTATAAAAAATGAAAAGAACAAATATATTGTTGAAGCAGAAGAACTTCACGGAGCTAATATTTATTTGGATATAGCTTCAGTCGGCGCAACAATAAATATAATGTTGGCTGCAGTGAAAGCAAAAGGTACTACAGTAATAGATAATGCTGCGAAAGAGCCAGAAATAGTAAATGTTGCTACCTTCTTAAATAATATGGGAGCTCGTATTAGTGGTGCCGGAACTTCAACGATTAAAATAGAAGGTGTAGAAACACTACATAAGTGTTTTCATGAAGTAATACCGGATAGAATTGAAGCGGGAACATATATTATTATTGGAGCTTTATGCGGGAAAAATCTAAAAATAGATAATATAATACCAGAACATGTAGACTCACTGCTTTCAAAATTAGAAGAAATCGGCACAGAATTAGAAGTGGGAACAGACTATGTGATGATTTCTAAATCGAATAATTATAAGTCAACTACAATAAAAACGTTAGTATATCCTGGCTTTCCAACCGACTTACAACAACCATTTACAGTTTTACTAACTCAATGTAATGGAAAATCAAAGGTAACAGAAACAATATTTGAAAATAGATTTATGCATATTCCCTATTTAAAAGATTTAGGAGCAGATGTCACAGTAAAAAATCAAACCGCAACAATTATTGGACCAACTAAGTTGGCAGGGACCTCAGTAGTTGCAACTGATTTACGTGCCGGAGCAGCTATGGTAGCAGCGGGACTACTCGCAGAGGGAACTACAACAATAGCAAATGCTGAACATATCTTGAGGGGATATGAACAAATAGTAGAAAAACTGACTAGCGTAGGTGCTAAAATTAAAATAAGAGAAATATAATTAATTAGTTATATTTCTTTTTTTTGGAGGCAATATGATAAAAAAACATTATAAGTTAATCATATTTTTATTAATTATTTTTATTATCTTTTTAATATACAAGACCAATCATCATAATTATTTTAATTATACATCATTAGGGGATGGTTATGCATATGGTATAAATTCTTATGGACAGGAAGATTATGGCTATAGTGATTTTATCAGAGATGAGCTGCAAAAGGAAAAAAAATTAAATCTATATAGCAAAGACTTCGCAGTAAAAGACCAATCCATAAATCATCTATATGAAACAATTGTTACAAATGAAAAAATAACCACTAATAAAGTAGAAAAAAATATAAAACAAACATTAAGAGAGTCTGATCTGGTCACACTAACAATTGGGTTAAATGACATTATTTATCATATTGCTATAACACCTAATATGAATGAGTATAGGCTACAAAAAATAATGAAATCTATAGAAAAAGATATAGAAAAATTAATAAAAGAAATAAAAACATATTATCCAAAAGAAATATACGTTATAGGCTACCCAACCATACCAATAGAAAATGAATATATAAACAAAGGCTTAAAAATGTTAGATACTATATATAAAAATATTGATACCATTACATACATTTCAACAGAAGATGTAATAAATAACCAAGATTTTTTATATTCTGAAAGTATTTATCCAGGAAAACAAGGATATGAAAAAATAGCACAAAAAGCAATAAAAAAACTTATAATGTTCAATAACATAAATTAAAAATAAAAGTTACTTATAGTAATAAATAGATGATAATTTTAATGTTTATTTACTAAAAAATAATATTACATATTAATTATGATAGCACTGAAATATTTATATGATATTGATTTAAATATGATAATATAGTATAACATAATTAATAAGGTAATTAGATTGGATAAGTTATATAAGCTGCTGTAAGAATAATAGAACAGTAAAGTAATATTAGTAAATTTCAAATAATTTTACGAGATAATAAAAAAGTGGTATTGAATTGTCTATAGTTTTAATTTTCCTTATATTTATAGTTGAATTTTGTTAGATATGAACTTAATTATAAGAGACAATTTAGTAGTAGGAGGAATAATATGAACATTAAAAAAAATTTGCCTATTTTGCCTATTTTTATTTTAGTTATATTATTAGTAATAACAGGATGTGGGAAAAAAGAAAATGCAAATGCTAATTCACAGAATAATATGGCATTTGGGAAGTATGAAACAGAAAGTATCAAATTACTTAACAAACTATATGATGAGGAAGAAAACATAGAGTTTTTAAATGAAGTGCAAGGACACATAACGCATATTGACAACGGTGGAACAGCCCCAGTGATAGTTGCTAACAATAAATTTTTTTCCACAGATTTTGGAATTTATAGCCAAAAAATAAAATTTCCCAATAAACCTAGCAGTATTATATTTTTTGATAGTCCAGAAATAGGAGAAAGTGTTTACTATATTAATAAAAATAAAATAAATCTTTATGAAGCGGATAAAAAAACTGACAACGTCGTTTTTGAAAATATTGATTTTAATAAGGATACTGATTTCATTCCAGAAGAAAGTTGGGGTAGCACACTTAATATAGTAAGAAAAAATGATAATAACTATACTGTTAAATATTATGAAATAAATAATGATACCAATAAATTAGAATTTCATAGTCAATCAGTTTTAAATAGAGTCCAAACATCTTATGGAGACGAATTAATAGGTGATAAATTAAACGTTGTTATAAGTAATAAATATGGGTATTGTGTATATTTTATAACAAAAAATAATGAGGCTTATTGGATAAATGAAGCATATGTCAGTGTTGGAAAATATTCATCAGTTGGAGGTTTACGAGCTACTTCCAAAACACCATATTTAACTAATGTGGATAAGATTTATGCCTCTGCTGATGTTGGCAATAATTTATCTAGACCAATTTACAGTAAAATTGGTGAACAAGAGGTTTTATATTCTTATGTGCCGGGAAGCGATATTCTAGATTCAAGCGATGATTTAGAAATATCTTTTCAATTGCCGGATGGTCATAAAGCAAGCGAAATAAAAGATATTTTTCAAGTGTCTGACTATTTAGTTTTTGTTATTGATAATAATGTATATATAACTGACGAAATACAAGCGAAAAGCAGGAACACTTACGCCATGAAAAAACTAGAAGATATTTCTAAATTAAATAATACTGGGAAGATTGTTGATATGGCAGGAGCATCTACTTTGAACAATAATATTTATGTTCTTATGGATGACGGAAAAATTTATTATCAAGAAATCGAATTTTAATACACCATCTGATGGTTAATGCTTTTACAATCACTTCTGTTTTTTAGATATTTAAGATAAGCCTTTCTAAATAAGCACACCCACCGCCTATTGTGGTTTACTAAAATAGTAATATACATTAAGCATAAAACCGATATATTTTATTACAAAACACTTGCAAATAAAAAGAATAACTGATATACTAATAACGCTAGTTTAATTACTATGATTTTTAAAATCATGGCGGAAGGAGAGATAATATGAAAAAAGGAATTCATCCAGAGGTAAAAGACTGTACAGTAACTTGTGCATGCGGAGAAACATTTACTTGCAAATCAACAAAAGACAGTATTACTGTTGAAGTATGTTCAAAATGTCATCCATTCTATACTGGAAAACAAAGTAGAGCATCTCGTGCTGGACGTGTTGATAAATTTAACAAGAAATATGGATTTGAGAAACAAGAAACTGCTGAATAATAGCAGTTTTTATTTTTAAAAATATGGGGATAAACATGAGGGATTACTTGAATGTGGATAACTATTTGATCAGTCTACAACTTCCAAATGATAGAATCCACAAGAACTGTGGAAAATATATTAATATTACTAGAAAAACAATTTAGTGATATAATAAAAAATAGATATAAATGAAAGAAGGAAACTATATGATAAAAATAGGAATAGCTAGTGATCATAGAGGATATGTTTTAAAAGAGCAAATTATTGATAGACTAATAAATAAATATGAAATTACAGATTGTGGAACAACATCTGAAGAATCAGTAGATTATCCAGATTATGCTTTTAAATTAGGAAATTTGGTGGTAGATAAAGATGTGGATTTTGGAATAGCAATCTGCGGAACGGGAATTGGAATTAGCATAGCTTGTAATAAAGTAAAAGGTGTGCGTTGTGCAAAAGTAGATACAATAGAAGAAGCGATTGCTACAAGAGTAGATAATGACTCAAATATAATAGCGTTTGGTGAAAAGATGCCCATAGATAAAGCAATAGAATTAATAGAGAAATTTGTAGAAACAAAAACATCAGAAGAAGAAAAACATATACGCAGAAGACAGAAAATAGCACAATATGAGGAAGAACAATGTTAGGTAAATTATTATTATATGCATTTGTAACAATAGTAGTTATTTGGTCTATGGAAGCTGTGAATATTAATCGTATTTTTAAAAAGAACCGAGAAATACAAGCAAGAATATTTTATTTTTTATTAGGAATATCACTAATTTATTTAGTTACTAATTTTTTAATGGATTTATTTATTTCTTCAAAAATATTTTAAAAGAAGTATAAATCCTTTTTTTTTGTCAAAACTTATAATGAGGTGAAAAAAATGAGAAGAAGAAAATTAAAACCATATGTCTTGCCAACATTAATGATTGTAGGAATTATTGGGGTAATGTTTGCAACCGCTATGCTAAGAGTTAACTTAAATAAAAATAAACCATCTGACGAATTAACGAGCTATGTAACAAATACAGTGCTTGAAGAAGAAGAGCCAGTAATAAAAGAAAGTACTATAATGATTAACCCATATAAAGACACAGATATTAAGATAGGAAAAAATTATTATGATTACAAAGGCGACTCAGCCACACAAGAAAAGTCAATTATATATCATGATAATACATATATGCAAAACTCAGGAACAGACTTCGTAAGAGAAGAAACTTTTGAGGTTGTAGCGGTATTAGATGGTAGTGTTACTGATGTAAAAGAAGATGAAACATTAGGGAAAGTAGTAGAAATTAAGCATGACAATGGATATGTAAGCATTTATCAAAGCCTATCGGAAGTAAATGTAAAAAAGGGTGATGTGATAAATCAAGGGCAAGTAATAGGAAAAAGCGGAACTAACGAATTGGATAAAGATATGGGGAATCACTTGCATTTTGAATTGTATATCAATGGGAAAGTGGTAGATCCAACGATATATCTAAACAAGGAATTACAAACTTCTGAAGAAAAAGAGCAATAGACTCTTTTTTTCATAAATAAAAAAAAATATGAATATATTATATTATAAAATTAAGGTTTTATGATAAAATATTAATGATAGAAAAGGAAGTGACATATATGTGGACAAAAGATATAGGAATAGATTTAGGAACAGCCAACGTTTTAATATATGTTAAAGGACAAGGAATAGTATTAAACGAACCAAGTATAGTTGCTATAGATACAGACTCTAAAAATGTGATTGCTGTAGGAACTGAAGCAAATGAAATGCTAGGTAGGACACCTGGAAAGGTAAAGGCAATAAAACCTATGAAGGATGGTGTTATTGCTGATTTTGAAATAACCGAGATTATGCTAAATACATTTATAAAGAAAATAAAAGCAAAAAAACTTTTTTCTAGACCAAGAATTTTGATATGTTGTCCTACCAACATTACTCCAGTAGAAAAAAATGCTATTAAAGAAGCTGCAGAGAGAACTGGAGCAAGAAAGGTTTATATTGAAGAAGAACCAAAGGTCGCGGCTATAGGGGCTGGTATGGATATTTCAAAACCAACAGCTAATATGGTAATAGATATAGGTGGCGGAACAACAGATATCGCAATTTTATCTTTAAATGATATTGTATCGTCTGCTTCTGTCCGTATTGCAGGGAATGTATTTGACCAAGATATTATAAAGTACATAAAAGAAAAATACAAACTGCTAATTGGAGAAAGAACTGCCGAAGATATCAAAATAAATTTTTCTAATATATTTGATGCCAATAAAAAAGAAAAATTAGAAGTAAGAGGCAGAAATTTAATTACAGGATTACCAGATACAATTGAAATAACACAAGATGAAACAAAATTAGCTTTAGAGGAGAGTATCAAAAAGATTATAAAAGCAACCACAAATGTTTTAGAGCAAACTCCACCAGAATTGTCAGGAGATATAGTAGAGAAAGGAATTATCTTAACTGGAGGAGGAGCAATGCTAAAAGGATTGCCGGAAGTTTTAGAAAAAGAGTTGCAAGTCCCTATACTGATTGCTGAGTCTCCACTAACTTGCGTAGCCGAGGGAACAGGAACATTATTAAACAAAATTACACTATTAGAAGAAGACCAATAAAATTGGTTTTTTTCTTTTCTAATAAAAATAATTCTGCTATAATTTTAGTAGGAAGTGACAAAAATGAAAGAACAAATCCTTGAAGCTAGTAAAATAGTATTGATTACCTTTCTATTTACAGCGATAATCATGCCTATTATGAAAAAGATTGCTATACATGTTGGAGCAATTGATGTTCCTCGAGCTGATGAAGGACATAGACATATTCATAAAAAAGAAACGCCTATGTTAGGTGGCGTAGGAATATTTTTAGGTTTTTTATTTGGATATATGCTATTTGGTGAACAAAGTATCCGAATGAATTCTATATTAATTGGCAGTTTTATTATTATATTGACGGGAATTATGGATGATATAAAACCTATCAGAGCTTATCAAAAAATGATTGGACATATAATAGCTGCGTGTATTATTGTATTTTATGGTCAAATAACTTTAGCTAATATTACAGCCTTCGGCTTTTCTTTAGATTTTGGACTACTTGCTCCTTGGGTTACAATTTTGTTTATTGTAGCATGTACTAATATTATTAATTTAATAGATGGTGCAGATGGATTAAGTGGAGGTATTTGTTCAATATTTTATTTAACTATTGGTATCATCGGTTTTTACCAAGGCCGCGGTGGCAGTTTAGTTATGATTTTAACATTTATTATGTTAGGATCAACATTAGGTTTTTTATTACACAATTTTTATCCTGCCAAGATATTCGCAGGAGACTGTGCAACATTCATGGGCTTTATAATATCTATAATCACATTATTGGAATTTAAAGGTCCAGCTTTAACATCATTCTTTGTACCACTAATGATTTTAGGAATACCGATTTTGGATACATCGTTTGCCATCATAAGAAGATTATTAAAAGGGCAACCTCCGTTTCAAGCGGACAAAAAACACTTACATCATCAATTATTAGGTATGAACTTTTCTCAAAGAACAACAGTGTTGATTATTTATGGTATAAATTTACTGTTTGCAGCGGCATCTATTCTTTATACGATTAAAGATCCTGTTTTAGGAAAAATAGTATACATTATCATATTTATTATTGTTCTATGGTTTGTTTTACATACTACAATAATATCTGATAAAACACCTACCAGAACGAAAAAAATAGAGGAAAAAATAACCTCCTTTAAACATAAAAAGAAAAAATCCTAAAACAAACTGCTAGCATAGCAGTTTTTATTTCTATAATAGATGGAAAAATATGGAAATTAGTTATGAGGAGATTGGTATGATAAATTTTATAATTTGCGAAGATGAACCAGAACTATTAAAAGAATATCAGCACCAAATAGATAAATTCATGATGAAATATGATTTAGAATATAAATGTTATACTTTTAATCGTTATGATAAAAAATGGGATAATGAAATACAGAAAATAAAAGGTTTTAAGGTTTATTTATTAGATATTAAAACGGATACAGGATCTGGAATAAATGCTGCTAGAAAAATTAGAGAAGAATATGATGATTGGGTATCAATGATTATTATGATTTCTGGGTATGCAGAATATAAATATGAAGCATTAGGTAAAAGATTGATGTTAGTAGATTTTATTAATAAGTTAGACCATCCAGAGAAAAAATTACAAGATGCACTATTAATTTGTCTAAAACATTACGATAATAAGTATAAATCATTAAAATATACCTATAAAAATGTAGCTTATAATCTTGAATATAGAAATATTATAACTATAGAAAAGGAAATTGATAGTAAGAGGTGCATAATACATACAAAAGATGGAGATTATTTAATTCAAGGGACATTAAATGAAGTTCTAGAAAAACTAGATAAAAGATTTTTTAAATGCAATAGAGGAATAGCAATTAATATTGAACAAGTTCAATGCTATAATCTTAGCAAAAATGTAGCCGTTTTAAAAAATGGTGAAGAATTCAATGAAATTTCAAGAAGTAAAAAAAGGGAGATGTTTAATCGTGTTAGAGGTGTTGGCTAGAATAGTAGGAACTGCCACGATGACCATAAGTGTTTTTTATATAATCAATAGGATAGTAAATCTAAAATTCCAAAAGATAAATGCGACTAAAGGACTATTGTTGCTATTACAAGTTTTAATTATTTGTATTTTATACCCGATTCATTATAGTGGCTTATATAGTATAAGTGTCTTTTTCTTGTATGTAATATTATATAAGATAATCTTTGATTTAAAAAAGGAAGAGGCTTTGATAAGTTGTAGTTTAATGATGTTTGTGTTATTTTTATCAGACTTAATCATATCATCTTTATTTATGTCCCAGTTCTCTATAAAGTTAATTAGAACAGATCCTATTTTAATTGTAGTAACTAATTTTTGTGTTAGTATATTAAGTATAACTATTATTAGTTACCCAAAGGTTGTAAATATGTTACATAATTTTTATGATAACATACAAAGAAGAAAATTAATAAGTAATATGTTGTTTTTCGTTCTTCTTATTATATATTTTAGTTATCTTCTGAATAACATTGGTCTAGCTGAATTTTTTAATAAAAAGTACATTATAAATATTATAGTATTTATAATATTTATAATCATAACTTTTATATTTGTTAGGAGCAGGAATGAGTATAATAGATTGAGTGATGAATACGATACTTTATTTTCATATATTCAAAACTTTGAAGACTGGATAGAAAAAGAACAATTAAATCGTCACGAGTATAAAAATCAACTTGCGGTTCTTCGGGGGTTAACCAAAGAAAGAAAAGTTAAATCTAAAATAGATGAAATATTAGAGGATAATATTAATATAGAAACTCAAGCTGTTACAAATTTTAAGAACCTTCCAAAAGGCGGAATTAAGGGCTTGATGTATTATAAAGCGGCAATAGCCCAAAAGCATAAAGTTAATTTGACCACGGATGTTTGCATTGAAGAAAAAGGATTATTAAATAAACTATCTGAAAAAGATATTCGAGTTTTATGCAAGCTAATCGGTATTTATTTTGACAATGCTATTGAAGCAGCCACTGAAAGCAGAAAGAAGATAGTCTCTATAGAAGTTTATGAATTAAAGAATAAAGTGAGTTTTGTTTTTTCCAATACTTTTAAAAAACATAAGAACATGAAAGATAGAAATAAAAAAGGAGTTTCTTCCAAAGGAGAAGGTAGGGGAAACGGGTTATATTTTGCAGAAAAAATAATTAAAGAGAATTGTTGGCTTGAACAAAAGCAAGAAATAATAGACAATTATTATATACAACAAATCACAATAAAAAAGGATATCGAATGATATTTAAGTAAACTTTTGGTAAATAAAGATTTTTCGAATAGTAAAGAGGATAATTTTGATAAAAATGTAAGAGAATGGCAAAATTGTTCTTTTTCAATATTTTTCTAAGTTACATGATTTTCAAAATTTGAATATTAAATATATTCTTGACATTGTTATCAATAATAATAAGTGTCATTTTACCTTAAATTTAGAGATTTTATATCTTCTGCATACGAAGGATACGGAATAGCCTTTTCCATATAAATTAACAGAATAATATTTTGTGTTTAATTCATGTGGAGTATAACGCTGAATTTGCGATATGCTTGACATAAGCAATAAGTTCTTTCGTATAATTTTTTGTTTCAATTAATATTTCATACAACTTATTGCTTTTTTTCTATACTAATAGTGTCACATCAATTGTAACGCTACACAAAGTTATAATGTCAATTAAAAAAGTTTATAGAATAATATTAAAATTAATGTTAAAATCATTAAAAAGAGATAAAAGAAAGTATTTATCTTATAAAGGAACTGTGGATAATTTAAATGGAAAAGATTTTAATGTGGATAAAACTAACAAAAAATGGTATATAAACATAACAGAAATTAATTTTCGTGGAGAAAAATATTATTTGTTTTCAATATTAGATGGCTATAATAGAGGAACTGTATTTGAGAATAGTTCTAAATAACCAAAGCAAGAATAATCAAATGACATGCTCAACAAAGAATTTTATAAGAAAGATGAACTTGACGAATTGATCTTTCATTTAGATTAAGTGTAGTAATAGAAAACTGAAAAATAATAGTATAAAACAAAGCATATTTTGTGAGAAAAATAGCCCGAATAATAGTATGATGAGAAATTTCTTTGGAATCCTTAAGGCAGAAATGCTTTAGCCCCATAAGAAAATGATAAAACATTAGACAATCTGATAAAAGTACTTGCTGACCAATTTATTATTACAATTATGATAGATTTAAATTAAAATTAAAAGGACTATCACCTACAAATTATAGGCTAAAATCCTCCGATTAAAAAGCGTTTCGCAAACAGTTGACTATTTGCTAATGGCCTGAGTAAAAGATTTTAATTTATTATGATGAAGATTACTCCATTTATTTTGTTAACCGCATTTTACATACATATTTATACACTTAATTATAGTTAAAATTCCAAGCATAAATGATTGCTCTAAAGTAGGGTTCTAAAGTATTTTTTAGATATTGAAGGTAAATAATTTAAATCAGTCAACAGAAATAAAAATTAATAAGCTAGTATAATTAACCGTAATTTAAAATAAATTCTAAACTTTTTTTGTACCAGGAGTCATTTTATAATCTCGCTTAATAATCAATGACCTTAAAGTGCCCAAATCAAATCTATAGGAATGTAATGCTGATAAATTTTGAGTGCCTTCTAAACTTTGATACATTTCTAAGTCTTGATTGGATATATCCTTTCCTGTTAATAATTTTTCCAGCAATCGATATCCTAATAGAGTCGAAACTGAAAAAATTTTGATTTCATCGGCATTTTCTGGAATTGTTAGCATTCGCGGTAAATCTTCATAGATTGCAGCATAGGCATTCTCCATTAATTCTAGATTGAAATTTCTACAATCTTTACTAAAACTATCCGTCGTCAGCTCTCTCTTTTTATATGAATCTCTTGTCTGCTGTACTAATCCCAAAGTATTTGAATAAATAGCTTTTACACATTCAACATAAGCTTCAGTAATCGAGCAAATTGCTTCAAAAGCTGGCATTTCATTGGTTATACCATGTCTTTCTCTAGCTTTACGAGCTGACAAGTATAAATACTTTAAATGTTCCTTTTGTCTTTTGCCAACATGAACATTTTGCATCAAACTAGTATATAAATTATTACAACTATTGTAATTTGCATCTAATTTTTGAATTGTTTCTTGCAATCGTTGTTGGTAGTCTGCCAATGAATTATTAATATCAATCACTTGTGAATCAACATGTACATGATTTTCTTTTGTATTCATAAAATCTGCCAAACAACTTTGCAGCATTGCACTTAATCCGTTTATATCTGTAGCCCTTCCTTGACTCACTAAATTTCTAGTTTGCCTAATTTGTTCGACCATTTGGTCTAATATTGCCATTTTTTTTGTTTTTTCTAAATTTAATTCTTCCTCCTGTTGATTTTCTATTCTTCTATACTTAACACTATCCATGTAACTTAACTGTGCTAAAATTGTACTTAATTCTTTTAAATCGGTAAATAAATCAAAAAAGCAAGAATATTTTTTAGGGAAAATTTCATTAATAATTGTAGTCCATTCAGATCTTATCATACTTTCATGAGTAAGGTTTGTATTTTCTAATACTAGGCCATCATCTTTTCTCATAATATATTTCTCCTACTAATCCAGTTTTTATGCCATAATTATATCAGATTAATTCATAAAAGTAAATCTAATTTACTAAACAATATATTTATGTGAAATGAAAAAGTAAATTGCGCCTAAAGATTTGAAACTGAAATTTAATCTTTCACTCGTTTTAGTCAAGGACTA
>CALVYB010000003.1 GCA_944371955.1 uncultured Bacilli bacterium | reverse complement strand
GTGTATGCCTAAATTATAAACATATTTTTTCACTAATGTTTAGTTTTTTTCGGGACATTTTCCTAAATTATTGACAAAAACGCTTGTTATTTAAGAATTTTATTATTGTAGTGTTACAATTGATGTGACATCATACACTATTATGATAGTACTTTTGTGTTTATTTATAATGATTTATTCTTTTATACGTGGTATAATTAGTATAGTTTTAGTTCTTATGATTTGGGTAAATATTCCATTTTGTAAACAAAAGGTCTTGGATATCAAATATTCAAGCATTAAATCAATTATGCAGCTTAGAAAATATTGAACTACATATATTATCTATTTATAAATTTTATAATAAAGAAAATGAATCATTAAATAAACATGCTCTTTTTGAAAAAGATATGGGAATTGTTATTTCAAAAGAACGTTGGCTGCATACTTATCATAAAAATAATATTTCATTATCTCATATCTTTGAAAAATAATACACAAATTATTTTTATTAATGATCACAATGAAATATTGATAGTTTTCCATAATGATTAAAAAACATAATATTATAGTAAAATTTTGAATTAATAGATTAGAAAGGAGAATATATATGTTAAGTTATGAAGGAATATTTTTTGAATCAGATATGGTTGATTTGATACATTCATTAGAAACGGAAAAATTAGCTAAAGTTAATGATAAATTGCATTGTACTTTTAAATATCATCCAACAGCTGATGAGATTTTTGATGACATAGTTGGAAAAAAATTTGAAGTTTATCTTATAGGATATGGAAATGATGGACAAAATAGTGGATTTGAAATACTATTCCCTGATGAATTAAAAAAATATTATATAAATTACGATGAAGAAAATCCAACTGTTTTGAAGCCCCCTCATATTACTGCATCATTAGCTGAAGGGGCAAAGGCATCAAATACCAAACATCTTAATTTTAAGCCTTTAGATAAACCTGTTAAGTTGATTGGAACATTTGGCTATTGGATGAAAGGTAAAAATGAAGAATACCTATCTTATGAGCCATATTATAAAGGTAAAACCATGTAATAATTAATATTCATGTCAGTTGATGTGTTAATACTATTTTTTAAATTTATGGGGTTAATTTTGTTATAAATTTATACATTTTTAAACTCTAATCCCTATAGGAGATCTGATAGTCATCCAATTTAACAATATATGTTAACAGGAAAACTAAAATAAAAGGACGGATAAAGATGGAAATAAATGAAATTAATAATAAAAAAATTAAGGAGCAATTAGCTAATTACGCATTAGAAATGTTATTATCTAAAAACATCATCAATACTGATGACTTATCTTCTGTTCAATGTGTTTACGGATATTTATTTACTAAAGATGATGGCGTATTAGAAGCCCTATATAAATTATCTATAAAAAATAAAAAGACTTATTATTTTGCTGTACAAAATAACAAACTCATTCTTCTTACCATAGATGAAGATATGTATAATCAAACTATTAATTATATGTACGAAAATCATGACTGCTTAAGGGAAAGTAATGTTACAGAAACCGATATGCAGAAAAACAGAAGGCTAAAAAATTATGAATATTTAATTAATCATCATATTACAGCTAATAAATTACTACCTTGTTCATACGAGGATAGCAAAATAGAATTAAAAAATATAGATGTTATATGTAAAAAAGCAATAGCTTCTCTAATCGTTGTTCAAATAGCTTGTGACATAAACAATAATAAATATAAAGAATCCTTAGATTTCTTTTTGCCAATATTAAAACAATATCAGGTGGAAGATTACTTAAATTCGAAAGAAAAGAGAATTATTGATGGTACCTATAGCAAACAAGATGCCATTGATATGGATTGGGCTTATGAAATATATTGGGCAATATGTTGGTGTTTGGGACTTGTTGATGATATTCAGGATGCAAGTCAAATTTGTGACTGTAATGCGGCAATATCGTTTGTTAAAAATTCTAAATCTGTTGAAGAATTTAAAAGTAAATGTAATATGAGAAGTATTAGTGAAATACTTGATATGCAAGATTTATACTTAAGATATAATTGGGCAATAAATGAAAAAGAACTTAATCGCAATTCTAATATAGGAAACTTGGATGCATCTACCGTAGTCGAAAGACGTCGGGGATTAGAATGGGTTATCTCAAAAGAAGATGATTGGTATAACATTAGCATGAGTACATAAATATAAATTTCTAGTTATGAATATTTTCACAGCAAGCAAATGCTTGCTTTTTCTATGTATCCGATCTATAAGTCATAGTAATTTGGAGAAAAAAATAAAACCCTTGCGATTCAAGGGTTTAAAGTCTATTTTGGATTATAAGGAAGGAGCAATCAATAACTTTTCTTTATAACAAAAATATGCACAGGTTTCGGTTTAAACCATTTTTTATAATTGATTATTCTTCTCAAAAAACTTAAATAATGGTATGATGATTCCTCAATTATTTTACAATTACTCTTTTTTATTATTTTTCTCCAATATTGTAGCGGTAAATACCTTTCATTTCCATACATTTTTTTATCTTCATCAAAATATTTTGTTGGTATTCCAAAAATGACATATTTACTTATGAAAACTTGCTTATTAATCAACTCTATAATTTCATCATCATTGTAATGTTCTAAAATACCAATACTATAACAAACATCATATTTTTCTTTAATATTTATATTTCTAATGTCATTACATAAATAATTTATATTAGAATTTTTAAATTTTGATAAAAAATATTTTTTACTTAATGATATCATATCATGATCTTTGTCTAGTGCATCTACTTTATTATTATATAGCGATGAAATATATAATGCTAATACACCAGTACCTGCACCTAGTTCCATTATTTTTTTGTTAGAAGCATATTTGTTAATTAATTTTATTATCTTTTTTTTAGTTGATAATTTTTGTTTAATATACTCATCTATAGACCGGGAAGATAATATTTCTTTTTCATATAAATCAGACCATTTAGACATAATTCACTTCCTAACGTTTTATAAAACACATTGATTTATCAAGGTATAAGGACGTTTCAATATTAACAAATAATTATTTTGAATTTTTTAAGTATAATAGCACAAATTTGAATATTTAAAAACTCAAACTTTCAAGTCGTTTTTAAAGTTTGAGAAAGTTTGAGTTTCCTATCAATTTGGTGCCTGCGGTCGGACTCGAACCGACACGTTATCGCTAACACTGGATTTTGAGTCCAGCGCGTCTACCAATTCCGCCACGCAGGCATTACATATTAGATTATATCACATATTTTTATAATTTCTAGTCTTTTTTAGTCTTTTTTGTTACTTTTAGTATACTTATATATTTGAGATAGAAGGGTTGTTAGTTATATAAATAATAGTAATTAGTAATTTATATAATGTTTTTTTATTTATAAAGAACCTGCAAAGTGTATACAGGTCCTTTATACTTCTTTATATTTAGATGTATATAAATCTTTTTCATCATCTGGATCTTCTTCAGCTTCTTCAATATATGCTTCCATATCAGGTAGCTCTTCTATATTACTTAATCCAAAATAATCTAAAAAATCATTTGTTGTTTCATAAAGGATTGGTCTACCTGGTAAATCACTTCTACCAGATTCTTTAATTAATCCTTTAGCAACTAACTTTCTAATCATTTGGCTACTTCCTACTCCTCTGATTTTATCAATTTGCATTCTCGTAATTGGTTCATTATATGCAATAATCGCTAAAGTTTCAAGAGCAGCTTGACTTAATATATTCGTTTCTGGATTTTCTAATAGCTTTTGATAATATTCTCTGTGTTCGAATTTGGTGGTTAACTTTAATCTATTTCCTAAAAAATCTATTCTTAATCCTCTATCTTCATTTTCATAATTATGTTTTAATTCATTGACTAATTTTTTTACCTCATCTTCGGATATTTCTAATACGTCCTCTATTTGATCTAAAGTTAGACCATCTTCTCCAACAACGAACAATAATCCTTCCAATACTGCTTTATTTTTCATCTCGCACCTCACATATAATGTCATCAAAATTTTTATCTTGGGTTATTTTTAATTCTTTATTTTTAGCCATTTCTAAAATAGCAAGAAATGTTACTACTACATATTCCTTATTTAAGACAGGAAAGAGTTCAAAAAAAGATACTTTAGGTTTATTTTTTAATATACTTTTTATTTCTAGTCTCCTAGAAGAAACACTAATTTCATTTGTTGTTACTTTTGTTTTTAACGGTTTTGATTCTTTTTTTCTCTCTAAATATTTTTTAAAAGCTTCTACTAAATCATCTAGTGTGATATCGCTTGATAATCTAGCACTTTCGTCTACATAGTTCTTCACGTTTTCTGGTGATTTAGTGTAAATTTCTTTTCTTAATTCTTCTTTTTCTTTCAATACTTTGGTAATCTCTTTATAAGCTTGATATTCTAAAAGCCTATTTACTAGTTCTTCTCTAGGATCTATTTCTTCTTCCTCTTCATTTTCAGTTCTTTGATTTGGAAGTAATAACTTTGATTTTATTTCAATTAATTCTGAAGCCATTACTAGATACTCACTAGCAATTTCTAAATTCATTTTTTCTTGTTCATTTAAATAAGAAATATATTGTTCTGTAATATGTTCTATCTCTATATTCATAATATCCATTTTATTTTCTTTAATTAAATGTAGTAATAAATCTAGAGGCCCTTCAAATTCATTAATTCTAAATTGCATGTAATCACTTCCGAACTTTGTCAATTTCCTTATCATTATAGCAAAAAGCTTCTTTTTTTTCAATTTGTTTCCTGTTATAATAACAACAGATGGTGATGTTATGAAACAATTTACTATGAGGGATGAAGAATTCATTTGTGAAAACTGTGGCAAAAAGGTTTCTGTTTTAAAATATAGTGCAAGAGACCATTGCCCTTTTTGTCTTTGTTCTAAACATGTAGATATCATGCCTGGAGATAGACAAAATACTTGTCTAGGAATTTTAAATCCTATTGGTATTGAAAAGTTTAGAGATACTTATAAAATAGTTTATCGTTGTAGAACTTGTGGAGAGTATCATAAAAATATTATGGCAAAAGATGATAATATGGATTTAATTATCTCTCTTTCTTCTAATCAATATTAAATATACTTTAAATTGTTTTATCAAAAAAAGAAATTGTTGTAGCAATTTCTTTTTATTTGTTTGGATACTTTTTCTTTATATCTTCTATTATTTTATTTAAATTTATTTTTAACTCATCTAGTGAAGTATTAGTATTTATAAAATAATCATAAACACTATCGTCTAAATCATATGTTTTTCTTTCTTTTATTTCGTGATATTCATCCTCTGTTGTTACACCACTTTTTGACTCTTGATGACCGTAATGAGGAATTTCTATATCTTTTGTTTTTTGACGTTTTTTTACTCTTTTAATATTTTCTTCTTCACTAGATATTATTTTAATAAAAATAATAGGTAGATTTATTTTTTCTTTGATAGTAAACAAATCTTTTTGACTAGATATACTTCTGTCTAAAATTATGGAAAATTTATTATCAAGGCAATATTTGATTTCTTCCAAACAAATTATATTATTTGTACTTCTAACTTCTGGAGTATGTAAATTTATTTCTGGTTGTATTTTCTTTATTATATTTCTTATGTAATCTCCACTGATTAGATATAGATATAATTCTTTTGATAATATTTGAGAAACTAAACTTTTACCACTTCCAACATTGCCTGTTAATAAAATTAGAAATGGATTATCATAAGTTATGAGTGGTTTTTTTCTTTCTATTTCTATTACTTTTTTTATTTTCTCTTTCATGCTATCACCAAAATTATTTTATCATAAATTTTAATTTTTTGGTTTAAATATTAGAGTTAATACAAATGAAAAAATGATAGCGGCTGTTATACCAGTGGCAGTTAAATCAAACATTCCCATTAAAATACCTAGTATTCCATATTGATTTGCTCTTGCCAAAGCACCATGAATTAAAGAATGCCCAAAACTGGTAATAGGTAGGAGTGCTCCCCCTCCTACTACTTTGATGAGCTTATCATAAAAACTAAAAGAGTCAAGGAAAGCACCAATTACTACAAACATACTAGTAACATGACCAGGGGTTAATTTCGTATTATCTAATATAATTTGAGCAATCATACAAATTATTCCACAAAATATGAATGAATTTATAAGTAACATTAAATTACCTCCAGACTAATTGCATTGGCTATTGAATAAATATTTTGTTTTTGATAAACCATGGTTGGAGAAAATAATGCTCCTGTTGCAACAATTAATACTTTTTTTAGATTTTTCTTTTTCATTTCATGAAAGATATAGCTAAATGATACTAAAGCACTACAAACGGGGCCACTTCCTCCTGCTAAGCATTGTTTTTGTTTTTTTAAATCATAAAGCATAACTCCACAATCATTATAATTATTTTTTAAATCTATATTATATTCTTCTAGCATATAATCCATTAATATTTCTTTTCCATATAGGCCTAAATCGCCGGTTACAATCAAATCATAATAATCAGGAGTTCTATTTAAATCTTTTAGATGTCTTTTAATTGTATCTATAGCAGCTGGTGCCATTACTTTTCCCATATCATTGGGATTATTTTGATTTAAATCCGTAATTTGTCCAATTGTAGAAGATTCCACTTTGATATCTGTTTTTTCTTTTGTAAGTAATAAAGAAGCACTTCCAGTTGCAGTGAATGTAGCAGAATTTGGTTTTGGAGCACCATATTCTGTTGGGTTTCTAAATTGTTTTTCTGCTGACATGTTATGAGATGAAACCGTTACAATAGCGTTTTTCACTTTTTTAGAATCGATTAAAACACTGCCTATAATCATTCCTTCAACCGATGTAGAACAAGCACCATACAAACCTAGAAAACATTTAGAATAGTTATAGGTTCCATAAGTGGTAGCGGCAATTTGATTTTGTAAGTCTCCTCCTAAAATTACATCTACTTCTTTTCTTGTTAATCCAACTTTTTTATGTAGCAGTTTTAAACTTTCTTTTACTGATTTAATTTCGGCTTTTTCAAAAGAGTCTTCTCCATAATATAAATCATCAAATGTTTTATCAAAGTATTTTTTTAGTGGACCTTTTTTCTCATAAGGACCGGCAATCGTCGCAGTATCTTTAATATATACATCATTATAAGTAAATGTCATATTCTTCCCCCTAGTAAGTAACGAATCATTCCAAAAAACCATGCTGCTACTATGCCATATAAAATTACTGATCCTGCTAATTTAAAAATATTTGATCCTATTCCGTAAATTGGACCTTCCTTTTTATAATCTAACGCTGCACTAGTCATAGAATGAGCAAACCCAGTAATCGGTATTAGAAGCCCACATTTAAATTTGGTTACTAATTTATCAAAAAAACCTAATGCAGTGGCAAGTGAAGCAATGAAGATCATTGTAACTATCATAATAGTCCCAGCATTGTTCCTAGAAATATGCAACCAAATACACAATAATTCAATCACCGCTTCACCAATCATTCCAATCAATCCTCCTACAAAAAATGAAGTGATGGCATTTTTAAGTTTAGGAATTGGTGCTTTATGTTGTTGGGCAATCTTTTCGTATTTTTCTTGTGTCATTTATATCACCATTTATATTATTAGTATTTTTTTTAATTTCATACAAAAAAGAAAGCAAAAAACACTTTCTTTTAATAAATTGCTGGTATTTGACTTTTTTTTAAAGCTATCACTTTAATTATGCTATATATGTAATAATTGCTGTTAACGGGATTGCATACTTTAATCTTTCTTCTTTTTAACTTCTTTTATAAAGTAGTCTTTAATTTTTGTAATATTTTATTTTCTCTTCTTGATACTTGTACTTGTGACATACCAAGTGTTTGACTCGTTTCTTGTTGGGTTAATCCATCATAATATCTCGCAACAATCAATTGTTGTTCCTCTCTTGGTAAATTTTGAATCGCATTTTTTAGATCTAAAAATTCATCTGTCATTTGAGTTTCTTCTTGTCCGAAGCAATTATATAAACTTCCTGATTCATCATCATAAGCACAGTCTAAACTCTCTACCCGCCTAGCGGCTATTAAGGCCTCTTCTATTTTTTCTGTGGGAGTTTCTAAAAATATTGCTAACTCTTCTGTTGTTGGTTCTCTAGCCAATCTTTGGGCTAAAACTTCTTTAGCATGTTCCAAACTTTTATTCAAACGCAACAAATCTCTACTTATTTTTAAAGGACTGCTGGCAGAAATATAAGTATTGATTTCTCCTACAATATAATAATATGCATATGTTGAAAATTTTGCATTAGCATTAGGATTATAATTCTTTAAGGCGTTCATTAGTCCAATCATAGCTACTTGGTATAAGTCTTCTTTATCAAAACTTCTATATCTTGCAATTATTTTATAGATTAATGCTTCATATTCCAATATGCTGTCCATAATTTCTCCTTTTATATACTGATATATTGAAATACTTCTTGTTCTTTACTTACATAAAACAACTCGTTTTTTCGTTCTCCTATCATTTTTTGAAATGTCTCTGATATTCCACAGAAAGCAACACTACCACATTTTAAAAATATTTCTGTCAGTTTATTTTGAATACTACCAAAAATATTTTTATCTATTTTTTTTACTGCTTCTAAATTGAAAACATAGGTTAAAATTCCTTGCTTGTACAGTAAATAATTTATTTCTTCTGCTACTTTATGAAAGTTTTGCGTGGTTAGTTCTCCCTCCAATCTCATAAACATAATTCCTCTATTTATTTGTAGTGATACTGTTAACATGTCTTCACCTCTTTTAGCACTATAAATCATCTAATAAAAATTTTCCAGTGTTTCGACAAAATATGACAAATCTTTCGTTCGACAAAAACAAAAAAATATTAGTGCTTTGTTTTCACTAATATTTTCTATTTTAATTAGAATATCATTTTCTGTTTTTAATCTTTAACTTTCCTCTTTAAATTTTTTCATGACAGGTAGGAATCTTTCAATAAATTTATATTCATCGCGATCCTTAATATATAAAAATCCTAACATAGAAAATACAATTGCTCCTATGAAATTAACTATTAAGTCTTTCATGGTATCAATAATTCCAATATCTAAATAACCATCTTCAATGATTGTTTTTTGATTATCGCTACTATAAATAACTGTTTTATTAATATCTTTTATCATTACTGGGTCATTTTTATTCTTTTTATTTAATTCTACAGATGAAATTTGATTTACAATTCTATCTTTTTGCATATCTAAATTAAAATATCGATCTGCTCCAAATTCAAAGAACTCCCACAATACACCTATTGTCATAGAGAAGCAGAAAGCAACCAATGCTACAAATAGTGGAGTCATTTTGATATGAAATCTTTCTGTTCTGTTTAAAATATCGATTAATGAGAATCCTACCGCAGCAGATAAAAAGCCATTTAGCGTATGTAGCATAGTATCCCAGTGTTTAAATACTCCATAAAAATTCTGAATTTCCCCTAAAATTTCCGCAGCAAATATAAATAGATACACAATAATCTCTAGTGTTGTTGGCAAATTTACTTTAAATTTTCTTGATGCTACTGTTGGAAGCGTAAATAATATTAGGGTTAAAAAGCATAAAGCTACACTATGCCAATTTCCTTTCAAAGCTTGTTCTACCATGCATAGGATAACTAAAAATCTTAATATCAAATATACTGCTATATTAATTTTCAATTGTCTTTTTTGCTTTTTACTCTCTTTTTTCATAACTTCTCCTACTTATTAAATAACTTTTTAGCATTTGTTTTGGGAATTAGCATTTTCATTCGTTGCTCTACCTTAAATTCGTACTTTAATTTATTGGTTTTATACTCTTCCCCATCAATACACCATGAAGTCTTAGGTTTATCTAAAAATTCTATTTCAAAATGGTTAGTTTGAAAATACGTTATTCCAGGTACTTCTTTAACATCTTTCATTGTTACCTGAACTAGCATTCTTAAAATATCAGGTTTTGTTTTTGGGTTTGCTAAAGCTACTTCAAACATATTATCATCCATTTTCACATCGTAATAGATATCATCTACTCCAGCTACTCTAGATGAATTTGTAATAAAGAAAAATGAATATTCCCCTTCATATTCGACACCATCTACTTTGTATTTTATACGATATTTATGAATTTTATTTTGTAGTTGTTTTAATCCGTATAAAATATATGCTATTTTTCCATATTTCTTTTTTAAATTTCTTGGAGTGTTATATGCCATATCAATATAATCGCCTAAACACGCGACGTATACAAACGGTGTATTATCAATATAGCAAACATCTACTTTTTTTCTTACACCATTTAAGAGCAATTCTAGATTTTTTTGATAATCTTTTGTGTATCCATACATATTTGCAACATCGTTAGTAGTCCCCATAGGAAGATTTGCCAAAACTAATTTTTTTTCACGGCGAAGGTTACCAGTTACGACTTCGTTTAAAGTACCGTCCCCTCCAGCACTGATTACTAAATCGATATCGTCGGCTAACTCTTCTACTATTTTTGTAGCGTCTTTAGGACCTTTTGTATATTTAATTTCTGCATCATATCCATGTTTTCTTAAAGCATCATAAAATTCATTTTTAGTACTTAAACTTTTAACTTTACCACTTTCAGGATTCATAATAATGATACATTTTTTCATAGTCTTCGCTCCTTGATAGGTATATTATATCATATTCTTTTATTTTAGTACATTTTATTATTTTTCGAATAATTTTATATTCATTGATTTTTCGCCTTTTTTTTGTTATAATCTTGTTGTTTTATACGTCTATAAGAAAATTTATAATGAAGAAGGTGTAGTATGTTGTATTTATGTTTATTTTTACCTGCTAGTATTTCTATCTTGGTAAGTGAAAGATTAAGAGAAGATAAACGGAGTCTTCAAGAGTTAGTCATTCCTTATCTTGGTTATACTTTTACTATTAATCTAATTATGACTATTATTTATCATTTTATTCATACTGGTAAAATTAAATCATATAATTCCCAATTATTTACTATCGATTTTACTATGCAATATATGTTAATTAGTTTAATAGTTGCTATTGCGATTGCTTGTTTATTGTTTATTCTTTCTAAAGTAGTACAGATTAATATTGAAGTAAAGGAAAAGAAAAAAGATGTTAAAAAAAGTTCTAAAAGTTATAGTAAAAATTCTAAAAGGAAGCGTTAGTCTCCTTTTTGTTATACTATTTTTCTTAGCTATTTTTCTTTCTATGGCTTTACGTCTTGGAACAAATTGGGCGGTTAAGAATTATAGTTTTTCATCATTTGATGAAATTTTATATACTTTAGGTACTTCTGTCACTACTGCTAGTAAGGGCGTTTTAGATGATTTCTTTGAATCTAATATCTATCCTCCGTTACAAACCACTATTATTATGTTGGTAATTTTTATGATTATTTATCTGGCTTATAAATTTATTTTTAGGAATAGTAAAATTCAATTACACTTTAGTATATTTAAAAAACAGTGTTATATGAATTTTAATATTGTAATTTTTATTTTCTTGATAGCTTGTATTATCCCAATCTGTACTTTGACTGATTCTGTTGTTTACGCAATGGACAAATTATATATTAATGAATATATTGAGGATAATAAAAAAAGCTCTACTTTCTTTGAAGAAGAATATGTGAACCCAGCAGATGTTAAGCTAGAGTTCCCTAAGAAAAAGAGAAATTTAATATACATCTTTTTAGAATCGATGGAATCTACTTATGCTGATTATAAAAATGGCGGAGGATATTCCTATAATTATATTCCCAATCTTACAAAATTAGCTCAAGATAACATTAATTTTTCTAATACAGACAAAATCGGAGGAGCTCATATGCCATATGGTGCAAGTTGGACTATGGGTGGCATGGTTGCTGCTACTGCTGGGATTCCTATTAAAACCCCATTTATTGCAGCCGATGCTAATCAAGAAGCTAATTATGAAAATGGCTTAGTTAATGGAGCAATTGCTATTGGAGATATTTTAGATGATGAAGGTTACCATCAATCTGTTATGGTAGGATCGGATTTATCGTTTGGGGGTAGAAGAACTTATTATAAAGGCCATGGAAATTATCAAGTTTTTGATTTATATACAGCCAGAGAAGACGGAATTATTTCGGATGATTATTATGTTTTTTGGGGTTATGAAGATGAAAAATTATTTGAGTATGTAAAGAAAGAACTTAAAAACTTAAGTTCTGAGGATGAACCTTTTAATTTTACTATGTTAACTGTAGATAGTCATATGCCTGATGGGTATGAAAGTAGTTTTTGTCCTCAGTATTCTAGTAATCCTTATTTAAATGCTATTTACTGTTCAGATATGCAACTTGGGAAGTTTATATCTTGGATTCAAGAGCAAGAGTTCTATGATAATACCACGGTTATTTTGGCTGGCGATCATTTGAGTATGAATACAACTTCATTCGGTAAATTACCCGAGGGATACGAAAGACGTGTGTATAATGTTTATTTAAATTCTGCTGTAGAAACTAACAACACCAGTAATCGAGATTTTACCACTTTTGATTATTACCCCACTACTCTAGCTTCTTTAGGTGTGAAAATCGAAGGTAATCGATTAGGTCTTGGAACAAATTTGTTTAGCGATAAAAAAACATTAAGTGAAAAATATGGTAACGATTATATTGATCAAGAGTTAAAAAAGTATTCTACTTATTACGACAATTGCATTAATTTTGGAAAATGTGAATAAAAAAGGATTTCTCATAAAAATAAACTGAGAAATCCTTTTAGTAATAAAATACACTCTATTTTCTGTTCTTCTTTAATCTATAAAATTTATTTTTCTTCGTTACATCCCAAAATCAATTTTTCTCCTTAAGATATCTGGTTTAGTTTTAAACTGACAAATGTTACTTTATTATAACATCCTAAATATATTCTTCCTTGCTATGTGGGACAAAGGTAAAAAATAAAAGGGATTGTTTTCTATCTTCATTTTTGATTCATCTGTTTTATTCTTTTGAATTATAATTTCTATCAATATAAACTTCTAAACATTTTGTATATGCAAATACATAACCGATTATTTTTGTATATCCATGCATACAAAAAATATCTTTAGAGTAAATTTGTCTTCATGATTAAAATTTTCCATTAATGTTTCATTCTTGATATTATATTTAATTAAATCGTGTAGCCTTTATAAATGTATGGGAGTAAAATTCTACTAATTCTAGCGTATCCCATTGTATTTGGATGTAAACCGTCGTAGGTATATTTTTGGTCAAAATTTCCAGCTTCATCTGTTAATTGATCATAAACATTGATATATGTTAAATCGTTTTCTTGACAATATTTTTTTAATTGGCTGTTTGTTTTTATAATAATATCGTTTTCTCTGTTTGCTACCATAGCTTTATCCATATTTCTATTTACCGGATATATAGATTGTATATAAATTTTGGCATTTTTTCTATTTTCTTTTATTCTTTTTACTATTTCTTTTATGTTTTTTAAGACTTCTGCCATTTTATCAGTATCACATTCATCTTTATAATCATTTGTACCTATTAACAAGAATATTTTTGTAGGATTGTACTTGTAAACCATTTCTTCTAAATTTTCTAAAATATTTTCTGTTGTATATCCAGATATTCCCTTTTTTATTATTGGAAGGTTACCATATATTTCCTCTATGGGATAAATCTCTGTAATTGAATCTCCCAAAAAAACAATATTTTCTATTTTTCTTAAATCTTGTATTGTTTTTATATGTTCAGTTTCGGATTTAACTTCTTCATTAGTTACAATTAAATTCTCTTTATTCAAATTATATAATACAAGATATCCTAATACGATAATTATTAAAAGTAAAACTATTTTTTTCATCATTATAATCACTCCTAGAAATAAGTATATTAGTTTTATGCTTTTATATTATAACATATCTTTATTTCTTTTAATTTAGTTTTAGCATTATTTTTTAAATTTACTATAATGTTTGTCCTAGAGATTTTTTTAAATATTATTTGTCTTATAAATTCAATTATTGCACATACAACAAATATCGATATTGCTACTATAAATACATAACTTATAAATTTGAATGAATTATGATTACCATTAATTACTCCTAACCAATTATATAGTTTGTTTCTAATATAATTGTTCTCATGGATAAAATAAATACCCAGCGTAAGCGCTGATATTTTATTAATGATTTTTGACTTAAATTCAAATGTTAAAAATATTTGAAAATATGCTATTGTTTGAATTATAATTATTGGATTGCTATATGCAATCTTATTATTTAATATCATCGAGCGAAGATAGTTTTCTATGCTGTTATTTGTTGGAATTAAATACTGAGCAACATAGAATAATACAAAATTTAAAATAACACAGAAAAAAAATATAAACAGCATTATATTTCTAAATGACCTTTTTTCTATCTTTTTAAAATATTTACTTTTATTCAGCGGATATTTATTTAAATATGCCCCTAAAAAATATAAATATACAAAATTGTATAAAGTGTACCCCGAATTTTCAAAAAATTCATTATTTGTAATATATGGTGTAACACAGAATATAATAAAACCTAATATAAGTAATTTTAAAAACTCAACTTTATTTAAATCTTTTATCAATTTATTAAAAAAAGGTGATAAGAGATAAAGTATTATATATACTTTTATAAACCAGTAATTATCTATACTTATTGGAAATATATCTTTAATTATTTGACCTATTCCAATTGATATTAATCCCAAGGATAAAAATATAGCCATAATTATTACTCTATAAAACCAACTGGAGCTAATAATAGACCATATTTTTTTTAATTTGAGTTTTGATTTTGATTGAAAATATCCAGTAACTAAAACATATGAATTAACGTGAATTATAAGTATAAACTCAATAAAATAATATATTAACAATATAGCTTTATTCTCCGTTTCTAATAGTTTTCCAAATAAAATAACATGTCCTAAAACTATAAAAAACATTGAGATAATTCTCATTAATTCTAAATTCGAATTCCTTTCTGTATTCATTAAACCACCTCTAATACTTCAAATGTTTAGTTTCTAAAATTCTATTCTCTTTACTCTTAATTTATATTACTGGGTATTTATTGTCATTATGTATAAGATTTTAATAGCATCACCATTGTATTATTACTTCTATTTTTGATATTCTAATAGTATTTGCTATCCGTTTTTCTTTTGACTCTCTTTCCATTTATTCCATTTTATTTTCAACTCATCTCTATCCTTTATTAGATAGTATAATATTCTTTTTATTCTATTTTTGGGTAACAAATAATTGATTTCATTTTCTTCTGGCTTTCTAGGAATTGATCCTAATGAGTACTCTTTTGCATAGTCATCATATCTTTTAAATATATAATCGTTTATTTCAATATAATCATTTATATTATTTTCAAATAGTAGATTCTTAGTTGGTAATCTGTCTTCCATTTCTGCATAATGATAGTAATACTCTAATGGGATAGACATATAATATTTGTTTAAATCAATGTTTTCTATATTCTCTTTAAATCTGTTACAAAAATCCTCTACAAAGTCTAATGCTCCTTGTTGGATTAATTGAATCATTCTTTTATTGAAGTAATTATATTTATCTGAATCCTTTAATTGTGGCTTTATTTCATCTCCGTCTTCATAATATCCTATACAGGAAGGACCGTCATATGAAATAAATAATTCTCTTGTTGTTCCAGTTAACGTTGGTTTATATTCATAAAAAGTACATAAATCAGATTTACAATTTCTTAAATTATTATAAGCTGACGAATTATTGGTATGTATAAAATAAGTTCTTATGGGCTTGTTAATTATTGTAGATATAATAGCTTCTGGCTTTCCACTATAACCAATATCAAATGTGGCACATTTTTTGCTAAATTCTTTATCAAAATATTTTTTACATATATTATAATATCTATTATACTTTTCTTTATCAAAACAAGTATCATATATTAGCGATAAACACGCATTGAATTCTCTTACTGTCCTAATTTTTTTATCTAATTTAAATTCTTTATTAATTATTTTTTCATTTTTGGCAGTAATGCTTATTACTTTTTCAAATTGATTCATCAACTCTCTTGGAGTTAGCATATCTACATTTAAGTATGTATCAATTAGTGATATACCACTTTTATCTTTTAATAACAATGGCATTAAAGCCTTTCTTGAAACATATGTATAATTTAAGTGAATATCATCATAATTTCCTATTATTCCTTTATATACTTTAGCTGCTTCATAAGGTAAATATCCATCTCTTGCCATAAAACATATAGAATGAATACCATTTCGTTTTGCATCTTCTAATAACCATTTGCAAATTGCTAATGTTTGCATTCCTAGTGCATAATAGCCAATAAAATATGGATCGCCATTAAAATCAGAGTATGCATTAAATGGTCTATATGGATTGTCAAAATACTTATTTGCTATCATCCCAATTGAACATCTAACTCCCATTATTTCTTCATAAGGAATATGGTCTTGGTTAAATAAAACAAAATGCTTATATAAATTCCCACAATGCCTAACATTTTTATCAGAATATCCCATCATAACATCTGTAGCTTTAATAAGCCTAGCAGATTCAATATTATACTCTAATGGTTTTTTATAATCGCTTTCATAATTATCACCAATATGTAGAATGTTATTGGTACCTTCTTGATTTATAACATATGAAAATAACGAACCATTTGATTTAGTTTTACGAAGTTCTGCAGATATATATATCTTTTCAAATTCATATCCATTTTTTTTCAAAATTGCTTCAATTAAACTTCTTGGCAAATATATATCTGAAGTTACAATCACACGCTTTTTTAGTTGTTTTGCTAATAAATATAGCTCATAACCAGAATTTCTCCTATTACAAAAATGTAATTCCAGCTCCATTTCTTTCTTTTTTATTTTAACTAATTTTTCAATATCTAAATCATATGCATCTGATATGTATTGATATATTTCATCTAAAGAGACTTCTTGGATACCCATTTTATAATTTAAATTCCTAAGTTCATCCTCACCTTTGACTCTGATTCTAGAAAAATCTATGACAGCTATTGGATTAAATAATTTTATAAAATAATCATTGAGTAATGTAAACATATCTAATGGCACCAAAAATGGTCTTGCTACAAGTGTGTCAAACATATCAAAACTTACTACTTTAACATTTGGATTGATAATTTTTTCTTTTATTTGGTTAAATGCTTCATCATATGGAGTTTTTAACTCTAAATAATTATCCCAGCTTTTATCACTTTCTTTTATCCGGTAAAATTTTTTTATATTCTTATCATTTTCGTAATCAAATTCTAATTTTTTGATATTTTTATTTTTTTTCTTTAACTCTTTGTAATTCTTTACTTGTATGGATATATAAAATGATTTCCATATTTCATAATTTTCTTTATATTGTTCATATACTTTATTCTTTATTAAAAATTCTTTAATAAAATTAAAAACGTGGTTAATATCTTTTATATTATTATTTAGTTTTGAAACTGTAATTTTTTGGTTGCTTGTTACTTGGATTTCATTAATTGTATGATAATATATCGCATTATCACAAAATGATATTTTTTTAGCATGAAATAAAGCTATAGAAGTAAATACTAAATCTTCAGCCATAGTAATTTTGGGTTTTATTTTACTTACGTTTTCTATTACTTTTTTCCAAATATCCACCTTTATTAATTTGGTACATAACAAATGATATCTAATGTTTCGGCCAGTTTGTTCAAAAAACATATCATAAAATTTTCTTCCATTGTACACAGCATTATTTGTATTAAAAATTAATGGATATACATTTTTTTCTTCTTTATTTTCTCTAACAAAATTAGACATAACTATATCACTATCATTATCTTCTATATTATTTACTAATAATCTGTAAAAATCTTTGTTAACATAATCATCACTATCTAAAAATGAAATATAATCTCCCGTTATTTCTTTTGAACCTATTATTCTACTATGAAATTTTCCTTTATTAACTTCATTTTTGATAATTTTAAGTCTTTTATCCTTTCTTTTTAATTTTTCCAATATTTCTTGCATATTTCCTGTAGAACAATCATTTACAGCTATAATTTCTAGATTTTTATATGTTTGTTCAAAAAGACTTTCGATACATTTTTCTACATACTCTTCTGTTTCATAACATGGTATAATAATAGATATTTTTTTCATATTAACAATCTCCAAGTTCGATAAATTTGTCAATTGATTTTTTAGAATTGTCTGAATATTTTTTTCTCCAGCAATCATATTTTTGTTCTATTTCTTTTTTATTGGCTAATACATCTTCTATTTTTTCGTATATTTCATTAACATCATCATCGCTCTTAAGAACTAATAATTTTTTTAATTTTTCATCATTATCTAACAAATTTGTATTTCCTATTATACATGGAATACCAGCATCCATACTTATTAGAAAACCTATAATTGAGACTTCACTAAACGAGCAATCTAAATTCACTTTATTCTTAGCTATTAACTTTTCAAAATCTATTTCTTTCTCAATTTCCACATTAAAATCTTCACCAAATTTTTTTACAACCGTATTTTCATCTAACACTACTGCTTTTTTTATCTTTGACATAGCAACAGCACTTAATTGTACGAAAAAATTGGAATATTCAGCATAATATAGGCCTAGTATTCCGATACTATCATTATTTTTTGGATGCAATTTTACTTTATAATCAAGACGAATATATTCAATCTTATCCTTCATAGACACGTATGTGTCATAACGTGTTGTTGCAATATAGTCAATCATATTTCTTCCTTTATATTCAAACAGTTGCATCATGTTATTTAAAATATAATCACTACTTAAAAGTGCTATACCATTGTTTATAATATATTTTTTTATTACTTTTTTCGATATTAAAGGTAACAATAAATAAAATTGGTCATAATAGTCATAGAATATAACTTGCTTATATTTTTTATTAATTATCTTTGCAAGATTTTCTCTGTCAAACGGTGTATAACTTTCTGGCACTAACTTTATATCTGCTTTTTTGAAATTATATTCTAATATTTTCTTCATAAAGTGATCAGTATCTTTTAATAGAATTAATATCTTATTACTATTTCTCACTGCTATCACCATCCTCTAAAAATTCTTGTAGTAACTTCTTTGACATATCTTTATTTTTAATTTCCCAATCTTTATACAACTTTAATACCATATCTTTATTATCTAATGCGTATTCAATTTTTTTGGCAATTTCTTCAGGATTATTCTCTTCATTTACAACAATATATTTTTCTATTTCTTCATTTTTAAAGTAATGGCAGTTATTACCAACGATACATATTGTATCTTGAGCAAAACTTTCTAGTGATGTCATTGGAGCACATTCTGAATATGTAACATATAATGAAATGTCACAGTTTGCTAATCTTTTCATTAGATCTTCTCTTGGAATTGGATGATTTTCTCCATCAATTTCCACTCCTAAAAATTTAGCAAAACTTTTGGCCTTTTTATTTAATGGGACCATGTCAATTTTTACATTTTTATTTTTTATTAATGATACCGCTGCGATTTGAGCAAATGCATTTTTTCTAAAATCTTCAGTTTTGGCTGCATAAATTCCTATTATTATTTTATTGTCGCTTTTTTTATGTGGATATTTTTTTACATCAACTTTATTAGTCAATAAGTATGTATTACAACCATAAGTTTTATAAAATTTCACTAAACTTTCTTTACAAATTGCCATCTTTTTAACAATTCCTCTTTTAGTTAAATCAAATATTTCCATATTTCTAGCCCAACCATATGGCTCTAATACTTGAGAATGACTTCCATGAAAATATGTTTTTACAACGATATTATTATTATTTAGCTTTTCTGCTAGTTTTTTCCACCCAATACAAAAACCGCTAAATATTACCTTCTTATAATTTGAAGAAATAATTTTATTTGCAACTTTATTTATATCGCTGTTTCTATATATTTCTTTCATTGGAGAAGAATTTTCAAACAATTCAATTGTTGCATTGGATACTCCAAGCCAATCTGGATTGTAAAAAGCAATATAATCATATTTCGTCTTTTTTATTCTATTAATTGAATCTTTTGTATTATTTATATAGTCTTTAGTAATAAGGTTCCTTCTTTTATGGAATTTATACAATGGGTATATAGCAAGTTTCACTGCTTTTCTAACAACTCTTTTTAATTTAATAGCTATTGCTATTATTTTTTTTCCTCTTTCTTTACCAAAAATTCTGAACATCCTGTTTTCCCTTTGTTCCCATTTCGGTGTCCAACTGGCATCATAATAATGAATCATACATGTATTATCTGTAAAAATATTATATTGATGATTATATGATAATGGATAAAAGTATTCTCTTTTATATATTATTTCATGATGTTTTAATTTTTGCGTTTCAAAATTGGAAGAATCAAAGTCATTTAAAATACTGCTTATTATTCTTGGAATACTTATTTTATACATATTATCTATATCAAAATATTCTTGGCTTTTGTAAAATTCAAGCATTTTTTTTGATAAATAACTTTTAGGCTTAGGTTCATACCACACTCCACAGGCAATCATATGTGAATCTTCAACCCCTAAAAAGCCATTTTCCGAATTCAAAAGGTCGTCGATTGGCTTTATAATTTCCATATCAGTATCAAAATAAATTCCTCCATATTCATACATTGCTTTTGTTCTTACATAATCAGCTACAAAAGCCCATTTTTTATTTTCATATGCTTCCTTTATAAACACACACTCATCTAAATTTGTATTTTTCTCATTCCAAAGCATAATTTCATAATCTGGTAAATATTTTTTCCAGCTCTCTATGCATTTTCTAGCAAGTTTGGGCAGTGGTTTTTCCCCAAACCAGCAATAATGAATATACTTTTTCATCTACTTGTCCTCCTCAATTCAACCCCTGATAATTATGATTGTTATTTATTTCAGTTTATTTTTTTCCTCTTCCTATTTGGGCCTCAAAATATTCATCACATATTTTTCGGGTTGGGCCTATTTTTACAATTTGCCCATGTTCTATCCAAATAACTTTTGTGCAAAGCTCTTTTATACTTTCAATAGAATGAGAAACGTATAATACCGTTGTTCCGCCTTTTATTAATTCCATCATCTTATTTTTGCTTTTTTCTTGAAATTTTATATCACCTACTGATAAAATTTCATCTACTATTAGTATTTCTGGATTTACAATTGTTGCAATAGAAAAAGCTAACTTTGCAACCATTCCTGATGAAAAATTTTTTACAGGTACATCAAGGAAATCTCTTAATTCTGAAAACTCTACTATATCCTCAAACTTGTCATCTAATAATTTTTTTGAATAACCTAAAATAGCCCCATTCAAATAAATATTTTCTCTTGCAGTTAAGTCTTGATCGAATCCTGCACCCAATTCAATCATTGGCGATATAGCCCCATTTACTTGAACATTTCCTTTCGTCGGTTTCAATACACCGCTTACAACCTTTAGCAATGTAGATTTTCCCGCTCCATTTGAACCAATCAATCCCACTACTTCTCCTGGCTCTATATGAAAATTAACATCATTTAATGCCATAAAATATTTTTTTTCTGTTTTTTTCTTTCTAATTTTAGGATCAAAAAAGTTTACAAATGCTTGCTTAATTGAAAATCCTTTTTCAATTCCTAAATTGAATTTCATAGATACATGATTTACGTATATCATTTTTACCTCCATTAAATATAATATATAAATTTATCTTGATTTTTTTTAAATATTAATGCACCTATTCCTAAGGATACTATCCCCATTCCTGCAAGTACTCCCATAGTTAATAGGCTTGGACACTTGCCATATAATACAATGTCCCTTACTGTATTTATGTATTGATATAACGGATTAAGTTTGAATATTTGTTGAAGACTTTCTGGTAAAATTGTTAAACTATAAAATACTGGTGTATAGTAGTTCCAAATAGTTAAAACAATTCCAAAAATATAAAATATATCTCTCAAAAATACGGATAAACAAGATATTATTAATCCTATCCCTACTGTAAATAGGAAGAAGAATAAAAAAATAAATGGGATAAACGAATAATATATATTTATACTTGCTGGATAATCCCCTAATCCAAATTTTGTCAATATTATTATTCCTAACCATGGAATTAATGTTAGCAAGAAATTAATCCCAGAAAACATACACTTACAAATAGGAAATACATACTTTGGAATATATACTTTATTAATAAGTGTAAAATTATCAACTACTGATGTCATTGCTCCTGTTGTTGCTTCACTAAAATAATTCCATAAGATAATTCCTGTCATTAAATAAACCAAATAGTTTGTTCCTTCTGTACTAAATTTAAACATATGTGAGAATACTACCGTCATGACAGCCATCATCATAATTGGATATAACAAGCTCCATAATACACCTAATACACTTCTTTTATATTTCTTTTTGAAATCTCTTAAAATTATTTGAGTCATTAAATACCAATATCGTTTAAAATTTGCTAATATATTTTTTATATTTTTCATATTTTTACTCCTTTTAATTGTTATTCTTTTTAATTATAACATAGATACTCTTTAACATAAAGTTTTCACTATAAGTTTTTTTATGTTTTTGGTTATAAAATTATCCACTAATATTGAAATAGTATAAAATAATAATTAACTTGCCAACAGTATAACACATACAAAAAATTTCTATTATTGTAATTTTGCAAGTAAATATGCTCAAGAAAGTACCAATACTATCAGAATTTATATAAATAACTTATCTTTCGGATTCCCAAGACCAAATTCACGTAGTGTATTATCCAATAGGATTCCTTTCTAAATCTCAATTAGCCAGTTTTTTTTCATAAAAAGACTATAGAGCGATGTAATTTTTAATTAAAACAGTCATTATAAATGATTGCTTCAGTGAAATCTTGTTAATTTATCTATTTTTACTCCATTTTTAGTTATGCATCTAGAATAAAATTCTTCACATACTTATTATGTTGTGCAAAAGTAAAAAAACTATAAAGTAAGTCTTTCTTTTTGTGAAAGTTCACTTTATAGATTATCTTTTTCTTTTCTTATTGTTATATATTTTACAATATAATTTAGTTAATAGGATATTTTTTTCTATTATTCTTTTTAAATAATTCCTATTTTCATAATACTTATTATTTTTATAATCTGGTACTTCTTTTTTTAGATATGCAAAAGCTTCGTTAATGAACTTCATTCCAATTTTTTTATCTTTTTGCATTCGTTGTTGAATTGTGTAATTTGTTAATATTCTAACCGTTAATTTATCGATTTTATCTTTTAAATATACTTTGTTTTTAGTGTACTTTCTAATCTGATCAACAATTTTTATAATGTCAAATATTTTTTCATCTCTCACTGCCGTTTCACTTTTTTCATGAATTACATAATAGTTTAAGGGCATGTTTACTTTTCCTATTTTTTCTGCGCAAACTAGAGCTTCTATTACAAAAGGGGCATCTTCATACTTTAAATTTTCTACAAATTTAATATTATTTTTCTTTAATAAGTCTGCCTTATATATTTTAGCCCACGGAGATAAATGTTCGCATATAATGTTTGGGTTGTCCTTTAATGAAGAATTCTTAAAGTTCGGTAGTTTTACCTCCTCTGTTTTTCCATTCTCAAAATATCTATAATAATCACATATTACTATATCTAAGTTATCCTTTTCTGCTTTTTCATACATTTTTTCACAGGCATCTAATTCTAGAAAATCATCACTATCTAAAAACATAATATATTTTCCAGTTGCTTTGTTTATCCCAAAATTTCTTGTCTTTCCTATTCCTTGATTTTTATTTTTATAATATTTAATTCTTTTATCATCATAACCTTTAATAATTTGTTCTGATGAATCTGTAGATCCATCATTGATTAGAATAAGTTCTAATTCTTTTTTTGTCTGACTAATTAAAGAATCAAGACATTTATTTAAATATTTTTCAGCATTATAAATTGGAACAATAATACTTATATCAGTCATTTTTTTCTTCCTTTTTATCTTCTCTTACATTTTTTTCTGTTTCAGATGATATGTAAATTGGCCTTTTCTTGACTTCTAGATATAGCTTTGACATATACATTCCAAATATTCCTAAGAAGAATAATTGTACACCACTAACAAACATTATCATACAAGCAAGTGATGGCCATCCTCCTACTGGGTCTCCCAAGATTAAAGTCTTGACAATGATTACGATAATTGCGATAAATGCAATTAGACAGAATATTAAACCAATGATTGCTGCTAATACTAATGGGGTTGTGGAAAATGCTAAAATTCCTTCTAAGGCATATTTAAATAATTTCCAAAAGTTAAATTTAGATGTTCCTGCTGCTCTATCAGGGGCTTCATATTCAATCCATTTTGTATTAAAGCCAACAAAACTAAATATTCCTTTAGAATATCTGTTATATTCTCTCATATTAACAATGGCATCTACCATTTTTCTTTTCATTAAACGAAAATCTCTGGCTCCTGGCACTTGTGAAGTTGATGATATTAACCCAATTAGTTTGTACCAACAATTCGTAAAGATTTTTCTAATTATCCCATACCCTTTATGGCTTGGACTATATAAAGCAACACAATCAAAACCTTCTTTTGTAATATCATGATACATTGTTTTTATCATTGAAGGGGGATCTTGCATATCAGCATCCATTATTGCAACGTAATCTCCTGTTGCATTTTCTAAACCAGCATACATTCCTCCTTCTTTTCCAAAATTTCTAGAAAACGATATAAAGCGTACTCTTTCATCCTTTCTTGCTAAATCTTTTAAAATTGTTAAAGTATTATCTTTACTACCATCATTAATAAATAAAAACTCAAAATCTTGATTTTTCATTTCTTTCGCAATTTTTGTTATTTCTTCATAAAATATAGGCAACGAATCCTCTTCATTATAGCAAGGAACTATAATTGAAATTAATTCTTTTATTTGCTTCATAGTCTTTACTCCATTCCTAATTTACTTTAATTAAAACGTAATTATCTTTCTGATATATTGAATGATATCGTGTCTTTTTTACAAGTTTCATATCATTTTTTGAAATTTTATTTTTCGTCCAAATATTAAACTCAACATTTGGAATGTCATAATATGTTCCAATTTCATAAACTTGCCACAATACTTTATTATCGCCTAATGTTGGTGGCAACAATTTGTTTAGTATTGGTAATTTAGTAATTAGGTCATTAACTTTAAGGGAATTACCTGCATTTCCTTCTAAATCTATTTTCAGAGTTTCTTGATTATTTACATCTAGATTATTTAAATCATTTATTAGTAAGTTAATTCTAAAATGGTTGTATTCATTTTGTTCATTAATTGCATTCCCAAATATTAACGATGTAGTCAAAAAAGCATATGCTAAACAAATTGTAGAAACTTTAACAATAAAGTTGTTTTTATAATCCACACTTTTTATTGAAAGCAAAGAAATTAGTATCATAAATCCATACATAGCCCTAGGGCTAAATATAGGATTTTTTAAAAATGGATATACACCGAAAGGCATTAAAAATAATAATAGTAATGAAACTAAAACACAGCATATTGATATGTACTTTTTTTGTTTACTCTGTAATATTTGAGTAACTGTAAAAGTAAATATAATCAATGCCATATAAATCAACCATCTGAATTTCATATCACTATAAACAGAGGTATAAAATTCTTTATAGTTAGCAATAGATTTAGGGATCAAATCGTTAAAACTTAGCATACCTGGATCTAAATAATACTCAGTTGCCGGTGGCATTGATAGTTTAAAAAAGATTAGACCAAGCATGTAGCCAATTATTGATTTGTATAGGAATTTAAAAATCTCACCCTTTTCTTTTTTTTCGTTAAGCATTGTTAAGATAATAATTACGGTAATCATTGGAAATATACCTGCTGACGCTTGATAACTTGCGGCCATTAAAAAGGTACAAATACCAGTTACAATAATAAACCCTATATTCTTGTTTATTTTGTCATAAAACATAAAAGGTAATACAGAAAACAAAACAGATAAAGCCATATAAGGTGCATCAAACTTAAAGGCATAACATTGTAAAAAATATGGATTTAACCCTATAGGAAGTGATGCTATTATATGATACCATCTTATTTGTTTGTTTTTTATAAGTATTTTTAAAATAACAACACTAGATATTGACATTATTAAAATAGCTAAAATAGTCGTAAATGGTGAAATATCTGATAAGCTTCTACTGCCATGTAAGAATATTGACAAGAAATTTGAAACATATCTTCCAAATCCAAAGTCACGATATCCATATCTAACTCTTCCTAAATCATCATTATAATTGATATTTGCTCTAATAAGGGGTATTAAAGCGATAAAATAGATAACAAAAAATATCAAAATAACCCTCATATTATCTTTAAAAAATCCCTTTATATATTTGTTTAAATTCTTTGTATTTTTTTTAAGCCAACTCATCTTTTCGTTAAAAATCTTTTTCATTATTTATCCCTCCTACTTATTCTCTTAAATAATTTTGGACTTAATTTCATAACAACTCTTTTTAACTTTCTCACTACAGTATCATCTAAAACGTCGTTATAGACTCGTTCTTTTTTTAATATAGTTTTATATTTTTTATACAAAGGATTATTTAACTCTGCTATCTTTATAATTAATGAATTTGATATAAAACTCATAAATACTTTCTTATTAAAACTTGTTTTATTAATTTGTTTTTTTAGAAATAAATAGTGTTGGTAGAAATCTTCTACTTTTCTTTTGGTTTTTTCATAGTTGTTATTATTCATAATCGAATTAGCTCTTTGAAAATAATTATATCCTACATACTCTATCGAATTAACGTTTTCTGCCTTAATAATTACCAGGGGTATTATCCCAAAATCCTCATGAAACTTTCCTTCGGTAAACTGAAATTTATTTTTTAACCAATATTTTCTTTTTATACAGTATGCCCAAGCATTTTCAACAAAATGAAACTTAACTATTTTATTAAAAGCAGCTTCACCACTAAGCCCTCTAAATCCTTTTTCCTTATAATCTACACTATTATTATTTTCATCAATTTGCTTTATCTGAAATCTTATCAAATCAGGGTCGTTTTTTATAGATTTGGTTAATTCTTTTAATAAATCTTTCTCCCAATAATCATCACTGTCTAAAAATATTAAATAGTCGCCACTTGCCTCTTTTACCCCTCTATTTCTCGCAACACTTAATCCTTGATTTTCTTGATTGATTATTGTAAATGGATATTTGACTGCAATTTTCATACTGTCATCTTGTGTTCCATCATTCACAATAATAACTTCATAATCCTTAAAAGTTTGACTTTTTACACTTTCCAAACATTTCCCTATGTATTTTTCCACATTATATACAGGTATAATAATACTAAATTTGGGCATTTAAATCACTCCATCAAATAACTTTTCAAAATCGTTCATTCTTGTTGATTGTAGTTTTTCAATATCAATTTTTTTAGGAAGATTTTTTTCTTTTAACACTTCTTTTACTTGTTTTAACATTTGTTTTTCATCTTTAGAAATAATAACTGCATAGTCTTTACCGATGTTTAGCTTATCATCACTTACATCCACTGTTGTAATAATTGGTATTTCTAATGTTATGGCTTCTAAATAAGTTACAGGAAATCCTTCATAATCAGATGTCATCAAAATATAGTCGGCCTTTTTCATGTATGGATAAGGATTTTTTTGTCTACCAAGAAATTTTACTCTACTAGTTAATTTTTCTGTTTTTACTAAATTCTCATATTCTTCACGTGCTGGCCCATCCCCTACCAGCCATAAACATGTATCTGGTATTTTTTTTACTAAACGTATTGCTCTTCCTACTTTTTTTGCATCATCATCTAATCTTCCTACAAAAACAAATAAGGTTTTATTTTTCGGTTTAGACTCTTTTATGCTTTCTTTACTTTTTTCTAATATTTCTTTGGTATTAATGAAATTATTTAACACTAACGATTTATCTTTTAGATTAGGATAAAGTCTTAAGAACTCTTTTTTATATTCATTTGATACAAAAACGATATGGTCATATTTTTCTATTTCCCTATTGTCAAAGAATTCTTTTTCTTTACGTTCATCTTTATATAAATCTTTATAATTATTGTGAACGTAGAAAGCTTTATTATCACTAGCTATTTTAGATAGTTTGCTACCACTTAAACTGTAAGTTGCATAGCAACAACTAAAATCATATACTTTATAATTTGTTATAGTAAATAATATTCGTTTACTTAAATTTCGTATTTTTCTAATCACTGCATTTTTATTATCATATACTTTAAACTCATTTACCGTAATTTCTTTTTTTACTTTGTCTAAGAAAATACCTTCTTTTTTTTCTAGTAATATTACTATTTCATATTTATCTAAATTAATTCTATTTACTAAATTGATTAACGCGGTTTCTATGCCACCTAAGTTTAAACTATACGCAGTGAATAATAATTTTTTCTTTTTATTTTTTACTAACATCAATAAAATAATTGTTACTAAAATACTTACTGCAGGAGCTGTTATAATATGTCCTGTAAAGAAAGATAGAAAAATACTTAATAATACACTGATATATAGCATATATTGTTCAAAGTCTAATTTCTTTTTATCTTTCATAATTAAATAAAAGAGATAACCATAAATACCAAAATAAATAATGAAGCCAATAATTCCATGTGAGTAATAAATATCAAAATAATCCATTTCTACTGCTTTGGCATCTTTTTTTCCATTTAAATAGCCTATACCAAATAATTTTTGATAAGTACTACTATTCATATAGTCTTGTTGTCTATTTTCCATAAATGTTAATCTTTGACTAAAGATAAAATGATCAACTAATTCTTTATCTTCAAATACTTCTGTTACATTATCTAATTTTAAATAATTTAGATGGGTTTTTATATTTTTATAAAAAGTTGTCTTAGGTAATATTAATATTAATCCTATTATAGATACCATTAAAACAATTAAACTCACAGCAATTCTTTTAAATCTTTTTATTTTTATTTCTTTATAAACAAACCATGCATAAGCGAAAAATATGGTAATCGATAAAGATAGTAATGGTGTTTTTGTTCCTATGGTTAAAATTATATATAAATATATTAATGAAATAATTATCATGGGTACTATTTTTTTACTCTTGACAAAAATTACAATCATAATTGGTGTTAATATTGAGATAATGCCACTAATTTCATTAGCTGAATTAAAGAAACCAAGGGTTCCCTTTTTAGTTATTTCATAAGTTTCAAATCCTAAATTTAGACAATTTGGTACTAAGATACATACTAAATATGTTATTAGCACTACCATTAAAGTCATTTTACTAATCCTAATTTCATCTTTAATACTGTATAGTGCCATTAATAAAACAGGAAAATAGAATACTCGGCATAGACCTTGAATTTCAGAGAACGATCCAATTCCATCTTTGTAATAAATCATTCCTAATATATAGAAAACCCCATAGACTATTAATAAACCATAATATTTCCAATTCTGTCTTCTTTTATAAACAAACAGAACGCTATATAGAATAAATGTTAAAAATAGCATTCTAATAATAATTCCTAAGGTTATATTTATGTTCCATACATGTATTGCGAATCCTGTAATTAAGTCTAAAATCGGTTGTAATAAAATAAATATAATTAATAATGTATTAAAATTCTTTTTTATCCAAGTGTTCATATTTTCACCTTTCCCCTTCTATTTTACCATACTCTTATTTTTTTGTACACTTTACAGTCTAGTTTTTGTAATTTGTTTCTATTTCTTTTCCTATATTATATAATGTTATATATAAGATAATGAGGTGATAGTATGAAGCAGAAGAATAATTCTTCGAATCATTATAATAAAAATAATTATCCTAATCGAAATAGAAATTCAAAAGATGATAATGATGAAGAAGTTGTTGCAAGAGAAATAACGAATAATTATTCTACTAATGAAAAAATACAATACAAAAAAAGAAAGAAACATCCTATGGTTAATTTTTTATTAGTTTTAACACTTATTAGTAGTTTAGTTTATTTTGGTATTTCTTTATGGAAAGGTCAAAATATCAGTAGTTTCTTTAGTTCTTTAATAAGTAGTTTACTTTTAGTAGTCTTTTCTATTTTATTTGTTGCTATATGTATTACAAATCCGACTCGTAAGAAAGGTACTATTTTTTTAGGAAGTTTCTTCTTATTACTATTTAATTTGTTTGGAGTTCTTACTACTTTAAATGTGGTTAATATTCCAGCATTGGGACAAGTTGAAGATTTTACTGGTAAGAGTTTAACGGATGTTGTAAAATGGGCTGAAAAAAATAACATTACTTTAAATCAAGATTATGAATATAGTGATATGGTTCAATCCTACAATATTATTTCCCAAGATGTAGAAGCAGGAGTTAAAGTAAAGGATATTAATGAACTTACCGTTTCTGTTAGTGAAGGTCCTAATCCGGATAAAGAAATTATTGTTCCTGATATGGATGGTTGGAATAGTGAACGTGTTATAAACTATGTTTTAGATAATTATTTAAATAATGTTGATGTTAGTTTCGAAAAATCTGATAAAGCTGAAGATACTGTCATTGAACAAAACAAATCTGGTAGTATGAAACGTAGTGATGAGCTAAAACTTACCTTCTCTTTAGGCGAAGAACTAGATAATAGTGATGTTAAAATGATTGATTTAACTAATATGAGTGAGTTTGAAGCAGTCTTTTATTTAAAGCAACATCGTATCAAGTACGAAATCGAAAAAGAATTTTCTAATAAAATTGAACGTGGTAATGTAGCAAAACAAAGTGTTAAAGCTGGTGATACTGTTAAAGTAGATAGTGATGAAAATAAAGTTACTATTACTATTAGTAGAGGTAAAAGTATAGAAGTTCCCGATTTAAAGAAAATGAGCATGGTAGAGATTACTGAATGGGTTGTTGAAAATAAATTAAAGTTAGAGTTTACTAATCAATATGATGATGCAGTAAAAGAAAATAATGTTATTTCTGCAAACTATGATAAAGGCGAGAAAATTGAACAAGGGTCTACTGTTAAAGTTGTCATTTCTAAAGGTAGTTTAGTTATGGAAGATTTTAAATCTTTTGAAGATTTCAAAGAATGGGCAAATAAATATAATATTTCTTATCAGGAACAACATGAATTTAGTGAAGATATTCCTCAAGGAGAAGTTATTTCTTATTCATATAAAAAAGGTGATACCATTAAAAATGGTGATAGTATTATTGTTACTATTTCTGATGGAAAAGAATGTAAGGTTCCTAATATTATAGGAATGTCTAAAAGTAAAGCAATTCAAGCTTTAGAAGATGCAGGACTTAATTATAACTTCGTAACACAAAATAGTTCTAAAGCTAAAAATACTGTTATAAAACAATCTATTAGTGCTGGTAGCAAAGTAAGTAGCGGCACGACAATCACAGTTACTTTGAGTAGTGGTAAAGATAATGAGCATCGAGAGGAATCAAACTCTTCTTTTGAAAATGATTCTGGAAATAATAATTCTGGTGGTGGTACATCTACACCTGATTCTAAACCCGAGCCACCTACTTGTGATAAAACAATTACAACTACAGTATGGATTTATCCTGATTTGATTTCTAATGATCCAGTTACTACATGTAATAATATCAAGAATAAATACTCTAATGTACATTTTAGTTGTAGTTATGTTTCTAATGGTCCTGGTATTGGTTTAGTTGTTAATAGTAATGATATTGATGGTCACGATTTAAATCACTGTGATACTTATATCTTAAAAATTAATAAAGGTTAAAAAAGCTTCCAAAAGGATTGCTTTTTTATTGTATAAAAATAGAAGCCTGTTTAGAGGCTTCTATTTTACGCTCATTTCTATTCTAAATCTTTCATTAATATCTACAGTAAAGCTATAAGTTTTGCCTTCTATTTCTAACTTTACATCATCTAAGTTTCTAGATAATAGTTCTGTAAATTCACTGTAATCATTAACATTGCTTTGTGTTGCTATATAAATAGTGTAATTTCCTTTAGGAATATTACTAATATCTATTGTTTTATCAAACCATGCTCTTGTTTTATTTAGACCATCATTTAAGGCTGAACCTACTTCATAAAGACCATCTGTAATACTATCTAAGTCATAACTATATGTTTTATAATTTTCTTGATTTTCAAAAATTATTTGACGTCTTACTTTCGTGGTTGCTGATAAATCCATTCCAATAGAGTATGCTGTACCCTTTATATGTAATTTATTATTCTCAAAGGCAAAAGTACGATACTGAGTATATTGATTATATAGACTGTTGGCTGTTTTTTCAGCTATTTTTTCAGTTCTTATTACAAATTGTAAAGGCATTTCACTGTCTCTATAATCATTTCTTGTTGTGACTGTTTTTTTACTTGTATACTCTGCTATTTGATCTTTTAACACTTTATTATTAACTTTAGATTTAGCATAGTAATCTTTGCTTTCTGTTAATATATATAAATTATAGTCTCCATCAGGTAAACTATCAATATCTAAGTTACCTTTAAACCATGAATATGTATAATCATTACCATCTGGACTATATACTGGCCTTGTTATTTCATCTTTATTAGTGATTCTTGTTAACTTTTGTGTGTGTTCTTCTCCTGTTGTCAAATCTTGAAAAACAACATAAAATGAAATATCAGTATCTAATGTATTATTAATACTTTTAATAGCATTATAACCTTTTATTTGCAAATTTCCATTTACTTTTTTTAGATAATCTAAGTAAAATATTCCATCTTTTTCTTGTAACTTCTTTTCTTTTACGGTTACTGTAATTTCTTTTTCAACTACATTACCGAAAGTATCTTCTACTCTATAAGTTACTTTATATTCTCCTATTTCATTTGTTTTTACGTCATTTTTGATAACTTCTATTTTGTCTATTTTTCCATCTTCTGAATCTTCTGCCGTTACACCTTCTAATGGTTTAAATTCTTCATTTAAATATATTGTTTTATCTTCTGCATTAATAATTGGTTTTTGATTTTCTACTACTGTTACTATAATTGTTTTTATTGTTTCATTTTTATAACTATCTACAGCTTTATAAGTAACTTCATACTCACCAATTTCTTTTTCTTTTACATCATTTTTAACAACTTCTATTTCTTTTATTTTTCCTTCTTCTTTATCTTCTGCTGTTACATCTTTTAAAGCATCGAATTTTGTTCCTTGAGTTATTGTTTTATCTTCTGCATTAATTACAGGTGCTTCGTCTTTAACAACGGTTACTTTAACCTTTTTCTCTGTAGTTTGATTATAAGTATCAGTTGCTTCATAAGTAATCTCATAGTCTCCAGGCGTATCTAGTTTTACCGTGCTGTTCTTTATTTTTACTTCGACTTTGCCATCTTCTTCGTCTGTTGCAGTTACACCATCTAATTCATCTAATTCTCTATATTGAATTACTTCCTTATCTTCTGCTGAGATTACTGGTTTTTTATTTTCTGTTACCGTTACTGTTATGGTCTTAGTTGTTGTAGTGTTATTTTTATCTGTTACTTTATAGGTTACTTTATATGTTCCTACCACATCTACCTTAACAGTTTCTTCTACTACTTCAATTTTATCTGTTAGAGGTCCATCTTCATTATCTGTAGCAGTTACTCCTTCTTTATAGTTGAATTTTGTTCCTTGTACTATTGTTTTATCTTCTGCAACTATCACTGGAGGTGTATTTTCTGCTTTTACACTTAATTTTTCTACATAAACATTAGGTGCTGATGCTAAAGTCCATCCAAATTCATTTGTTGTTCCCGAAATATCTACTGGTACTTTATACCATAATTGACCATTTACATTTTTCTCTTCTAATATCGGTGCATAAGAATTATGGTACTGTCCTCCAATTAATGTAGCTTTAGTATCTTCAGTTGTTGAGTTTACCCAAGTAAATTGGTTCCCTGAAGCAGTTACTGAAAACTTTCCATAATTGCTTGTTATTAAATCAATACTATCTGCTGATACCCAATGTTTTTGATCATATTTATAATCAGATGTTACTAAATAAGATACTACAGCTCCATTTTTATCTTTGGCAGCGGCATATACCATAACATAACGATTGTTTACTAACTTTTGACCTTTTTTTGCAGTCAAAGATGAATCATAATAAAATTCTGTATCTTTTGTACTTTTACCGACTTTCGGTTTATACGTTGTTCCTTCTGCATATAAATCGTATTCATAATCTTTATCTTGGTACTCGGTAACTTCATTTGGTGAGATATAACCATTTTTACCTTTATTTATTTTCTTTATATAAGCGGCTGGAACATAAACTGTTTTATTCCAGTTATAGTCTCCTGAAGTAATTTCATCATAATTATCATTAATGTTTAAATCACTAACTACTTCGTACCAAAGTGTATTTCCTTCTACACTTTCTCCTTGCTTTTCTCCAACGATGACAACGGCATCTTCTGCTTCTGGATATTGGTAAACTCCTTTAGCGGAATTTTTTGCATCACTTCTTGCCCATACAGCTCCTTTTGTTACAACCCCTAATTGATAATAATTATAATCTTGTAATCCTTTGGCTTTATCAAAAGCATAATAATGAGAGGCCATTTTTTCAGACCAATAGGTATCTGATGCATATTTTACATTCATACCTATCCATTTATCTCCAAATTGTGGACCAAAGTATCTCCAATCTCTTGGATGAGCATATCCATAGGTTATCCAATCAGATGCGTACCCTAAGATACTATGTGCATATGTAACATATTGATTTGCAGAACCATATGGATTACTGTCAACTGCATTTAGACCAAAACCATTATTTTTGTTTACAGCTAAATTACTTTGACCATTTCCTGTTTCATTTCTACTTAAACTTAAAGAAAGTAAAGCATTTACACCATATTTTTCTTGAGCATAATAGTAGAACTGCCCTTTTCCATATAATCTAGAGGCACTTGATTCTGCTTTATTACCATAGGCATCCATTTTATATCCCATATTATTTCTAATATATTCATCTATATTTTGACTAGAATAACTAGTTCTTGTATGGTTTGACAAATACATATAATAATTGTAGTATTCATTATTTTTATTTACAGCATTATTATAATTCCCATTTTTATAATCTTGTAGCATCGTTTTTCGGTCTTTATAAAAATATTTCCCATCATAACTGTAATATGTTCCAGGAGAAAGCATTTCTGGTTTAGGACCGATGATACTTCCTCTACTTCCAGTGTATGTTTCTTGTATTTTATTTACATAGTTATGTTTTATATCTTCATTCGTAACAGTATAACTGCTAGATGATTTTACCCATGTTAACGGAACAATTTCATATGTGCTATCTAATATCCAACCAGTAAAGTTACCAATTTTTACTTTTATCACGAATCTACCATGAGCATTAGAATAGCCTGCGCTTATTAATGCGCCATCTACTCCTCCATATAAGGACCCGGTATCCATATAAGTATATGAAGAAGTCTTTTCTTTATCTGTATAAAAATAAGTTAAAGTTTCTGGATTTACACTTAAATCTACTAGTGCTAAATTGGCATCTAATATCTTTGTTTTCCCTGCTACTTTCCCAAATACTACTAAATCATCTGCACCATTGTTTTTCATCCAAGCCTGTGCCTCTTCAAAAGTGTTTAAACAGGCAACTGGATCGATTACTCCATCTGAATGCATTCCTGCCACCTCATAATTTCCACATAAGGATTTGTTTTTATAATTTTCAGAGGAGAAAGCATAAGTTTCTTTAGGAAAAATTATTATGCAAAAAACTGATAAAACTAGTAATAAAATCTTCTTTTTCATATTCCCCTCCTTATATCCTATAATCACTCAATTATATTATACAATATCTAAGTAAAAGTTTTTTTAAATTTTGAATGTTTTCGACAATTTTTACATTATTTTACAGTCTTCTTTTTTTATAAGATAATTCATTTCACTTAGGTTGATAAAATAACGAATTTTAGGTATAATAGAAAAAGCAAGATGATAAGAATAATTTTGGAGGTAATTATGGCTAAACGAGAAATTGAAAATGAAGAAAAAGTAAAAAAACCAAAAATAAGAATTGTATTATCAATATTTCTGATTATTGCTCTTGCATGTAGTGCATTTGCTATTTATGAAATATTTTTGCTTAGTTCTATAGAAACTTTATTACGATATATTGTTATGGGAATTTTGATTCTTATAGATATAATATTGCTAATTAAAGTTAGAGTGGCTTCTAAAAAGAGAAAGAAAAAGAGAAGCAAGAGAATTGGATTAATTAGTTTTATGCTAATTTACTCTCTAATCTGCTTTGCTGTTGGTCTTGTTATTGCTTATTTCTATGGCCAACTTAATAGCCTTAATAAAGCTTATGTTACGTATACATCTGATCTTGTAGTAATGAATGATAATGCAGCTACAAAAATTGAAGATATTAAAGGTTATACTATCGGTATTCTAAATGATAACGATTCTCCTGATGGATATATTATTCCACAAGAAATGATTCAAGAAAATAAATTAGAAGATGATAATGAAATAAAAAAATATGATGACTACTCTACTATGTTAGTTGATTTGTATGCTGGAGAGGTCAATGCCATTTTTATCACTGATAATTATGTTGATATGTTTTCTAATGTTTCTGGCTACGAAGATGTAGCTACAGATACTAAAATTATTCTTTCTAAAGATAAAAAGATGAAAAAATCTGATACATCTCAGCAAGAAGTAAGTTCTAGTGGCAAATCTATTACAGAACCATTTACTATGTTACTTATGGGAATTGACTCAACTGATGAAGTGTTAGAAAAAAATGCAATCGCTAATGGTGATACTTTAATTTTAGTTACTTTTAACCCAAAAACTTTGAATGCTACTATGATTTCTATTCCTCGTGATAGTTACGTTCCTATTGCATGTTGGAGTGATAAAGCAGAAAACAAAATTACTCATGCAGCTGGTTATGGTACTGATTGTATGATGCAAACAATAGAAGATTATTTTGGTATTAATATTGACTATTATGCAAAAATTAATTTCAAAGGTTTAGTTAAACTGGTTGATGCTGTTGGTGGTGTTGAGGTTAATGTTGATGCTACTCAAACATTATGTACGGATGACTCTTCAAGGGGTGAGCAAGTATGTATTGAGCCAGGATTCCAAACATTAAATGGTGAACAAGCTTTAGTTTATGCAAGAAATAGAAAACAATTGGTTAACGGAGACTTTGGTCGTGGACAACATCAACAAGAAATCGTAGTTGCATTAATGAATAAAATGAAAACAATTACTAAAGTGTCTACTTTTATGGATATTTTAGATACTATTTCTAATAGTTTAGATACCAATTTAACAACTAAACAAATTTTATCTTTCTATAATATCGGTAAAGACATTGTTAAAAGAAGTGCTTCTAAAGAAGCTTCTAATATAGTTAATATTCAACAACTATATTTACAAGGACAAGGACAAATGATTTACGATGAACGTATGAGAATGGTTCTATATAATTATGTTCCTAACGGACAAAGTAAAAAAGATGTTGTAAGAGCTATGAAAGAAAATCTAGGACTTGTTGAACATCAGGTAATTAAAGAATTTAGCTTCTCTATTAATGAACCATATGAAAAAGAAGTAATTGGTTATGGTCCATATAAATCAAGTGGTGGATATACTCTACTTCCTGACTTTACTGGTGATAGTGAAGCTCAAGCCAGGGCTACTGCTAGCCGTTTAGGAATCAGTGTTAATTTTGTTGGAGGTAATGGATACGTTATTGCTCAAGAATATCCAGAGGGCAAGAGAATTGATAAAATCAGTGGAAGTGTCACATTGACTTTAGGTGGAACTCAATCTAGTGAACAAGAGAACGAAAAAGAAGAACAAAAACCTTCAGATGATGAAAATCAAACAGAAGATGATGAAAAGAATCCTAATCCACCAGTTTGTGGAGATGATGAGATTTTAGAGGGTAATGAATGTGTTCCAAAAGAGCCTGAAGAGCCAGAACCAGAACAACCTTCAGAATAATTTTAAAGTAAGCATTAGCTTACTTTTCCATAAAATAAAAAGTAGATACAGCCATAAACTGTAATCTACTTTTTTTATAGTATTATAAATACTAATACCTTTTTTCTTGTTTGACTAATTTCCCATGTACTACTACCTTCTCTCTATTATTATAACAAGTAGACAGCGTCAGTATTCTGTTCTCTGTTGTTACTTCTGTTCCAAAATCTATCATACTTCTACTTGTTATTTTATCTATAAACCCTTGATATTCTATTGTATTGCTAAAATTAGTAACTAAATAATCATTTGTAGTCTTGATATGGTATGCACTAAATATTTCGAATAAATAATTATAACTTAGAGTTGATACTTTTATAATATGTTTATCCTTGCCTATCCATTCTTCATCGAGCACATTCTTTAAACTTCCAAACATTGTTCCATCTACTCTTCCATGGGCATAAATAATTGTATTTGTATCAGCTAAATCCATTTTGTTTCTATAATCTAAATACACCCATCCAGCACCGTTATAGCTCTTATCAAACGAATGGTTTAAATAAAATGTATTGTTGCTGTGTTGGACAAAAGGATAATTAATATTGGTATAGGGAACTTCTATCCATCCTACTACCTCTTCGTTTTTATCTAAAAGATTAGTAAAATCTACACTTAGTAAATCTTCATCATAATACTTTGTAGTATCTAATACCTCTGTTGTAATAGTTTTATTTGTATCCTTTATTTTTACGATATCTTGTAACTCTAAAATCAGTCGATTAGTGGCTTTATTGTCATTATACCAAACTACAATATGATACAAAGAAAAAAAGAATACTATGACAGAGATTCCAAAAACAATATAACAAATTATCATTTTCTTATTCTTCATAGCATTCTTCACTTTAAAAATCACCTTTTTTCTTGAAAACCTTCCCCTTCTTCTTCTTTATTCTATCTATCTTTTTTTGTTTATAATAAATAATTATTATAACCATAGAAATAATTAAAATAATGGAAATGATTAAACTACCATACAAAATAATATCAGCATAAGATAAAGACTTATCTTTTACTATTTCCTTTTCAACTTGTTTATTATATTCTATTCTTTCCCCACGAACTAGTAATCGATGAGTATTAACAGCGTATGGTGTGCAAGTAACTAAGGTAATATAGTCTTTACCATCTACTATTTTTAACGCTTCTATTTCTGATGGATCGCTAACCAATATTTGGTCTACTTTGTAGGCAAGAACTTCGTCTGCTACATAAATATAAAAGATGTCTCCTGTTTCAAGTTGATCTAAATCTGTAAAAAGACGTGAAGAAGGCAGTCCACGATGTGCCGATAAAATAGCGTGTGTGCTAGTACCGCCAACCGGAAAAGAACTTCCTTCTAAATGTCCTACCCCTTTTTGTAATACATCTGAACTTGTACCATGATAAATCGGTATTCTAACATCGATTTTAGGTATAGAGATGTAGCCCATCATTCCATTATCACTTACATTCAAGATAGATAAATATTCTGAAGAATTTGTTTGACTAGCATTTTGAAAAGCATCAACAATGTGAGTAGATGACAAAGAAGAATTGTATTGTCTTGCTTTTATTAATAGTTTGTCATTTTCTATATTGCTCTTATCATTTACTGTGGTTTCATAAGTATGAATGATTTTTTGATAATGATTTTTATTAATTAGATTACTAATAATAGGATATAAGATAAAACTTAATCCTATTATAATCATAAGGATAAATAGAAAAATAATAAATTTTTCTTTTATCTCTTTGTTCATAGATTATGCTTGATCCTCTTTGTTTTCTTTTTTCTTACGATAAATAAAGAAGAAATAAATTGCTCCAGCAACAATAGTTAAACCTACTAAAGTAATCACAATAGTACCGATACCACCTGTAACAGGTAATAAACCAGCTTTTTCGTTAGCAACTTCTAAACGATAATATCCTTCTGTCTCGGCATTAGCTAAACTTCCTTCTCCTGGACCAACTTTAGCGCTAATTACAGAATTACTTAAGCGGTAACCATTAGGTGCTTTAGTTTCTTTTACGTAATATGTACCTGCTGCAAGGCCTTTGTATTGAGCAATACCACTTGCATTCGTAGTAATAACTCCAACTACTTGCTTTAATTCAGCATCTTTGTAGATAGTAAATTCTGCTCCTTCCAAAGCTGCTTTTCCTTCGGTAGCATATTTATAAGTTTCTAAACCATAAACTAATACACTAACTTGTCCGTCTCCTTTTGAAGGTACAGTTGCGTTAGTTCCTGTTCCATATGGATCATTAGAGTAAGTTAGACTAACACTACTAGTATTTCCTCCGTTTACACCAAGCCCTGCATTAGTATTTAATCTCGCAATATAGTTAATAGTGATTGTAGTACTATCAACATAATTAGTATTAAAAGTTATGGTCATAACTCTATTTTCAATTGAGATAATTGCAACTTCTTCTCCACTAGCATTGGTTACTTTTCCATCACTAGCAGTAGTTAATGTAACATCTCCATCTTTGATTACTACAGAAGAAATGCTGTTGAAATCTAATCCTTCACTAAGAGTATCTGTGATAGTATAAACCTTATTTGTGGCGTTTGTAGGATATTGTGGAACACTAGCAGTAATAATAAATGGAATATCATCACCTATTGAATAGCTTCCACTATCATAACCATCTTCTCCTATAGATAAATTAACATCCGCATCGCTTACTTTCGCAACAATTTCTTCGTTGTTAATTACCCATGTGTTGCCACTAGTAGAAAAATCTAAATTACCAACCATTACAGCATAAACTCTAGTTGTTGCTGTTGGTAATACTAGATATGAACCGGCTTGTAGTGTTGCACTTGCTGTTGTGCCACTTACGTTCATTGCACTACCGTTAACAGAATGAGATTTTATATATCCAGCATAAGCACTGGCTAGCTTATCAATATCTGAAGTTGATAAAGTAGAACCTGTATTAATATCTCCACTACTATAAGAATACAAATCATCCACTTTAAGTTTTTGATAAGTAGAATTAGATGATTGTTTCAAGAAGTTTTGAAAATCATCTGTAAATTCATAAGTAATTACATTAGTTGTTTCATTGTAAAAGGCATCTAAAATCTTATATGCCGCAAATTGATCACCAGATACAACCCCAGTAATAGACAAAGTTGCTGTGTCTGTAATAATTTTACTTTCGGTATCTGTTGTCCCAGTTTCGCTTCCAACAGAAATAGCTGAAACATTAACTATTCCCATAAAAAGAAAAACTGATAAAATTAATAATAATACTTTATTTCTTATTTTCATCTTTATTTCCACCTTTCTTTCTTAAAATATATATCATTACTCCTATCATCAATAAAAATGAAATAAGTAAAAGTCCTATATAAAGATAGATATTATCTAATGTATTAGGAACCTTTTCACCATCATCATTACTGTCTGGCGGAGTAACTTCTTGTTCAATCTTTTCTCTTTCAGTTTTAGTATTTACTAAAACGTCGTATTGATATGTATCATTTTCTAGTGTGGGTATTGTAACCAACATTGGAGAAACATTATATTGATAATCTCCTATCACTTTACTATCAATAGAAATTAAATATAATCCTGGAACTAAATTAGAAAAATAACTAGTTCCATCTTCTTGTGTTTTCAAAGTAAAATCAGATGGTAATTTTTTCTCTGTAACATAGGAAAGTATCTCTTTGGCTTTCAGACTAATTTGTGATGTTGACATATCACCAACTTCAAAAGAAATATCTAAATATTGATCTTGAAATAAATATTGTCCGCTTGTATCTATACTAGCCAAATAATAAAGGGAAGTATTAGTATCCGAAATTTTAACATCATCATATTGATAATGAATCGTAATACTAGATACTTTAGAAGGGTCAATATTATCTGCTTTTACATTTAAAACACTAAAATTGATTATAGTTAGGAAAAGAAATAAACTACTTATGACTTTTTTCATTTTTCTCACCTCTTTTCCTAAGTAAGAAGAACAAGCAAAAACTACCACCAAAGATTAGCACAAGTCCCGCAATGATATAAGGAATAACTCCCTCACCACCAGTATTTGGCAATACATTAATTTTTTCGTTCACAATCGATACTTTATTAATGCCTTCTTCGTTAGAAATATCATAGCCAGGAATAGTCATAGTACCGTTGCTATCGACTTTAACATCTAATACCTTACCTAATAGCTGATATCCTGTAGCAGCTTTTGTTTCTTTAAGATAATAAGTAACATTAGGAGAAAGTCCAGTAAAGTTAAAACCGGTAGAAACAATATTAGATAAATTACTATCTCGATATAGAGTAAATTCTGCTTCCGTTAATTTTTCATCTTGTTCATTTACAAGGTTAATTTCTAAAGTAATGTTAGAAACCATAAATTCAACTTGTGAAGAATAATCTTTACTAGTATCCAAATGATAATTAGAATTAGGCGCTAAAGCTCCAGTAAGTTCTACAACATTAGTAACATTTTTAACGATGTCTTTACCAACATCATAAGAGGCATAAACGGTAACACTACTATGTGCTTCAATTGTTGGGATTAAAACTTGATTATCACTTCTTACACTATAATCTCCTCCACCGACAAACACACAACCAGAAGTTTTTTCTTCTAACATAACATCGGTAATAGGATAATCCGCTGTATTTTCCACCACAATAGAAAATCTAACAGTATCCCCGTTTTGATAAGATTCTTGTTTATCAATAATATTTGTTGTAATAGTTGGAGAAAAGACTCCTTCTTCAATCACCCATTCTCCATAAATAATAACGTCTTCGTCTGGCATCTTAAATGTGTTAGAAGAATACCAGCCAACAAATCGATAACCAGAAGTTTCTGGATTTTCTGCTATTGTTACTGTATCGCCTGGGTAATAGTTTCTCTCCATCGGCAATAAGCTGTCTGCGTTCGGTGGAATAATACTTCCTTGAAATTGATAAGTAACTTTATAACTAACTTTCTCAAATCTTCCTACTAAAGTAACCGCGTGATTAGGCATCGTAAAGATAGTAGTAGCATCAATACTAGAATCTGGTAATTCCACATCACTAGATGTCCATCCTAAAAATCTATAACCGTTGATAATATCTCCAACTTTTAAAGAATCAAGTTTTACATCACTACCAACAACATAATTCTTATCCTTTGGAAGTACAAATCCTTCGGGAAAGTCTCCTGAAATCGTATAGGTAACCGGTTTCTTTACTTCATCTTTTTTAGTAAAAGATCCTTGGAAAGTAACATGAGAAGATGGCATGGTGAAGGAACCATTTGATACCACAGCATCATCTGTTGTCCAACCACTAAACTCATACCCTTCTAAATCAACAGCTTGGCTAACACCGACCGTGCTTCCTGCTATATAACTAGTAATAATAGGTACATCTGGTGCTCCTTCTGGAACATCTCCTGCATATTGATAAATTACATTAAATGGGCTGATATTTTCTCTTCCCGAAAAAACATGAACTGTATTAGATTTTACGGAGCTATTACCTTCTCTACCATAAGCAGTGTTATAAAAATCCATTCGATAAATACCATTTGACAAGGTTGGAGTTTGGGTGATTACACCCACAGTAATTTTGCAACCAGCCTGTAAGTTCTTTACTCTAAATGAAACAGTTCTAGTATCACTATCATAATTTAATCCTGATACTCCACCATCTACATAACCGGCACAACTACTACCATCATCTCTTTTAACAGCACCGATAGTACCATCTTTCGTTCCTACAAATTCTTTAAATGTTAGACCATTAGGAATTTTATCTTCCACATAAATATAATCACTATAAACTTGTGCAGGAACACTATCGCTAGAACTAACAGCACTACCATCCTTACCATCATAATTAACATCAATATAATACGTAAGTTCACTGTCTTCTTGTATCTTAACATCATTCGCTAAAGGAGCAGAAAATGAAAAAGAAAAGATAACAACAACACTAGACACAATCAAAAACAAACTAGAAATAGCAATAACTAACAACTTCTTGTCTTTCATATTCTTCTCCTTTCTAAAACCTATAACCATCCAAATTGATTAAAACGAACTCCATACCTAAGAGGCAAAAGTTTAAAACCAAAAGTAATACTAGAATCATCTAATCTAAAGCTAATATCATTAGTAGAATTATCAATAATACTCATGCTATTATCAACAATATTAGTGTCTTCATCGTTAACGCTAGTATCATTATCCGCTTCCACTTTAACCTCAGTCTCAGGAGCAATTGTGATGGTTGCATTAGGTTTATTTGCTTCATCTAATCTAGAACGAACCCAACTTTGGGCAGTAGTGTCTTTAACAATAATGTTAACTGTGTCATTGATAGCAGCCAGCATACTATCATAAGACGTAGCATTAAATTCAGCATTTCTCATATCTAAGGTTACTAAACTACTACAACCATCAAACATACTAGCCATCTTGTTAACATTTGAAGTATCAAAGCTACTCAAATCTAAATTAGTTAAACTATAACAATTTTGAAACATCCAGCCCATATCCCCAACATTCGAAACATTAAAATCATTTAGTAACAAATTTTCCAAATTCCTGCATCCATTAAACATACTAGCCATGCTAATAACATTAGCAGTGTTAAAATTACTCAAATCTAATTCTACTAACTTCCAACAGTTTCTAAACATATCCATCATGCTTGTTACTTGAGCGGTATCAAAATCACTTAAATTTAAACTGCCTAAACTATTACAATTACTAAACATTCCATTCATATTAGTTACTTTTGATGTATCAAAATTGCTCAAATTTATACCCGTTAACTTATTACATCCACTAAACATATTAGACATATTAGTAACATTTGAAGTATCAAAACTTTTAATATTTAAATTCGACAGGCTATTACATCCAGCAAACATACTTCCCATATCAGTAACACTTGAAGTATCAAAATTACTTAAATCTAAGCTTGACAAATTGCTACAAAGTCTAAACATCAAATCCATTCGATTGACATTTGAAGTATCAAAATTATTTAAATCTAAACTTGTTAAACTGCTACATCCTTGAAACATAGCATACATAGTAGTAACTTGCGATGTATCAAAATTTCTTATATTCAAATCAGTTAAACTTCTACACCCACCAAACATATTTGCCATGTTTACAACATTTGAAGTAATAAAGTTTTCTAAATTTAGACTTGTTAAACTGTTGCACTCATTAAACATAGCATACATAGTAGTTACTTGGGAAGTATCAAAACCGTTTAAATCCAATGATTTTAAACTACTACATCCATCAAACATTATCCCCATACTATTAACTTTTGAAGTATCAAAACTATTTAAGTTTAGGTTAACTAAACTACTACATCCTTGAAACATAGCATACATAGTAGTAACTTGCGATGTATCAAAATTAGTTGTATTTAAACTTGTTAAATTGCTACATCCTTGAAACATAGAAGCCATATTAGTTACGTTTGAAGTGTTAAAATTACTTAAATCTAAGCTTATTAAACCGCTACAACCATTGAACATACTAGCCATATTAACTACTTTAGCAGTGTCAAAATATAATATTTCTATTTTGGTTAAGTTACTGCAGTTATAAAACATATTTACCATATTAGTGACTTCTGAAGTATCAAAATTTCTTATATTCAAATCAGTTAAACTTCTACACCCACCAAACATATTTGCCATGTTTACAATATTTGAAGTAATAAAGTTTTCTAAATTTAGACTTGTTAAACTGTTGCACTCATTAAACATAGCATACATAGTAGTTACTTGGGAAGTATCAAAACCGTTTAAATCCAATGATTTTAAACTACTACATCCATCAAACATTATCCCCATACTATTAACTTTTGAAGTATCAAAACTATTTAAGTTTAGGTTAACTAAACTACTACATCCTTGAAACATAGCATACATATTAGTAACATTTGATGTATCAAAATTACTCAAATTTAAACTGGTGAGTGCTTTACAAGGGTAAAACATTGTAGCCATATTAGTGACATTTGAAGTATCAAAATTATCCAATAGTATAGCTTTAGTATTGGTAAAACCACTAAACAAAGAAGAACAATTACTATTTGCGATTACTCCTCCTAGTCCTCCAATGGATACTTTGTAATCTCCATTTCCATCGTCTTCTATATAGGCTACAACACTCTTATCTTGTGCTTGGGATGCATCCCAATAAGCTATTGCGGTCTCTGGTATAGCGGTACTTGTTTTAACTTCGATGCTCGTTACTTTTTCTTTTTCAAAGTCACTATTCCACCAAGATGATCCCATCATAATAGGTTCTCCTTGGGTACTTACTGTCCCATCCATTGATTTAGCTATCGCAACTTTACTCCACTTTGCTCGTAATACTACATCTTTTTCTGGCATGATGAAGTAACCATCTCCTACACGAGTTACGTTTTCAGTAACGATCTCCCAGCCTTTAAATTCATATCCTGTACAAGTTGGTTTTTCTGTAGAAATTGTGGCTGTTTCAAATACCGAATAACTGCTTTCATCTGGAACGTTAGTAACCCTGGCTCCTTCTGGAGCATTTCCTTCGTAAGTTACCTTATAACTTTCTGCTAAAGCAGGAGTTTGTGTACTAGAAACATTTTCTAGCTTATCTCCTATTTTTGTAGTTATTTCTACTTTTTCATTAGTTGAATAAACTCCTCCTGCTCCTATAAACTCTTTATTTAAATTAATATCCATAGTAAGTTTAACTTCTTCTCCAGATTTTAAATTATCAATGGTCCAAATAATTTTTTGTTTAGCTTTTTCATATTCTAATGTCACTTGGCCTTTACTAACTGTAATATCATCTTCACTACTCAAAGTAAAATATTGATTATCAATATAATCTACGAGTTGAAACTCTTCATATTTTACTGGGATAACACAGGCATCAGTTAATACCGTACTTAAGGTATTATTGTTAGCTAAAAACTGACGATCACTTACCTCTTTGATTGTATTTAAAATTTCTTTTCCAAAACCATATTGAATCGCATTAATAGTAATATATGAGTATGCATCTTTTAAATATCGATATTGTGCGATTTGATTTGGTGTATCTGTGTTTGGATAACCACCCGTCAAAAATAATACAATGACATCTGTATTATCTTTTTTCACATAATCTTTTAAGATAGTATCTACACCTTTTAAAGCTTGATAATAATTAGTAGACCCACCGGACTGTAAATTATTGATTTCATTAATTAATGTATCTTTATCATTAGTAAAAGAAGACAGAATATTGGAGCTATTGGCAAAACTCACTAAAGAAACATTGTTGTTAGAGTTTGATAATAATGTTTCTATTAACTCTGTAGAGCTTTGTTTCACATTTTCTAATTTATTACCAGACATAGAATCAGAAACATCTATTACCATAACAACATCCGTATTTTTACTTTTGGGCATTGCCGTTGTATCCACATTAAAACTGACTCTAGCCCTTCCTTTACCTATCCATTTACTACTCTTTTCTACTTTCCAAGATCCTGCATCTTTATTATCATAATTAGTATTTTGAGATGTAATAATTACACTTTTAGTAGGAGTTAGGGATGCGAAAGCATTTCCTATAAAAAAGATTGATAAAACTAAAATTAAAAAACTAGAAACAACTACTTCTTTTTTATTATTTCTAATGATTCTTTGCAGTTTCCTTATCATCTAAACTCCTCCTATATTCATATCTTTTACCTAAATATATAAATTTATAAAATAATCGTGATACAATCATAAAGGTAGATACTCTATGATACTATTTTTAAGTGTTATTTCTACTCTTTACTACATTAAATATACTACATTTTTCTTTTTTTGACAATCCATTTACTAGTTTTATATCTTAATTTAGTAAATAAAAAGACTTTTT
>CALVYB010000002.1 GCA_944371955.1 uncultured Bacilli bacterium | reverse complement strand
TAAGCTACTAAATACAAATGATATCGCAAAATTGCTAGAAAAAAACACATGATTTAAATTTTCATGCGTTTATCCTGGAAAAAGGAAGAATAATCTTTTATTCTTTCTTTTTTTTTGATAGAATAGATAGTTAAGGAGATGTCAGAATGAAATTATTAAGAAAAATTTTTGATCATGAATATAAAGAACTAAAAAGATTTGAAACTTTAGCTGACAAAATAATGGATTTAGATGAAGAATATTCTAAATTAACAGATACAGAATTAAAGGCTAAGACAGAAGAATTCAAAGAAAGATTACAAAACGGAGAAACACTAGAGGACATTTTAGTAGAAGCTTTTGCTACAGCAAGAGAAGCATCTTTTCGTGTTTTGGGAGAAAAGCATTTCTATGTACAAATCCTTGGTGGTTTAGCAATTCATTACGGTAATATTGCTGAAATGAAAACAGGAGAAGGAAAAACTTTAACATGCGTGCTTCCTGGATATTTAAATGCTTTAACAGGAGAAGGGGTGCATGTTATTACAGTTAATGAATATTTAGCCAGTCGTGATGCACAGTGGATGGGAGATATTTATCGCTTCCTAGGATTGACAGTTGGAGTTAACACTAGAGAATTAAGTGCAAAAGAAAAACAAGAAGCGTATAACTGTGATATTTTATATTCTACTAATAACGAAATTGGTTTTGATTATCTAAGAGATAATATGGTGATTAGAAAAGAAGATCGAGTTCAAAGACCTTTGAATTTTGCCATTATTGATGAAGTGGATTCAGTATTAATAGATGAAGCGAGAACCCCTTTGATTATTTCGGGGGGGCAAATGAACAGCGCCGATTTATATTTAGATGCTGACCATTTTGCAAAATCATTGAAGGTAGAAGATGATTATGTATATGATGAAAAGACAAAAGCTGTAACGCTAACTGAAAAGGGGAGTGAAAAAGCTGAAAAGTCTTTTCATATTAAAAATCTTTATGATATAGAAAATGCTTCGTTGGTTCATTATATAAATCAAGCATTACGTGCCAATTATGCAATGAAGAGAGATGTTGATTATGTAGTACAAGATGATGAAGTAGTAATTGTTGATCAATTTACCGGACGTTTGATGACAGGACGTGCTTATTCAGATGGACTTCATCAGGCAATAGAAGCAAAAGAAGGCGTAACAATCAATCAAGAAACTAAAACTCTTGCTACAATAACATTTCAAAATTTATTTAGAATGTATAAAAAATTATCAGGTATGACAGGTACTGCCAAAACAGAAGAAGAAGAATTTAGAAACATCTATAACATGTATGTTATAGAAATACCAACAAATAAAGAGGTAATTCGTATAGATGCCCCAGATTTGGTATATGCAACTAAAGAAGCAAAATATAGAGCTATTATTCAATTTGTAAAAGAACGATACGAAAAGGGACAGCCCGTTTTAATTGGTACAATTGCAATCGAAACGAGTGAGTTGATTAGCGATTTACTAAAGAAGGCTCATATTCCACATGAAGTATTAAATGCAAAAAATCATGCTCGCGAAGCAGAAATTATTTCTAAAATAGGCCAACAAAAGTCAGTGACCATTGCAACAAATATGGCTGGACGTGGTACCGATATTAAATTATCTGATGATATCAGAAAGCTGGGCGGACTTTGTGTAGTTGGTACTGAACGCCATGAATCTCGCCGTATTGATAATCAGTTACGTGGTCGTTCTGGACGACAAGGAGATCCTGGATATACTCAATTTTTTGTATCTATGAAAGATGATTTAATGATTCGCTTTGGTTCTGATAGAATTGGAGAAATGATGAAGTCTATGGGGCTTGGTGAACACGCAATACAAAGTAAAACATTTACGCGATCTATTGGAACAGCTCAAAAACGAGTAGAAGGAAATAATTTTGATATTCGTAAGCAATTGCTACAATATGACGATGTAATGAATGATCAAAGAGAAATTATGTATGCAAAAAGGAATAAAATACTAGATAGTGAATCAATTCATGAAATGGTATTAGACACTTTCCGCCATCACATAGAAGATTTAGTAAAATCCCATTTAGCACCAACCGGTGAATTGAATAAAGAAGATTATGAAGAAATTACAGACTATATAAATGAAAATCTACTAAAAAAAGATATAAAACAAACAGATATTGAAGGATTATCAGAAGAAGATGTTATAGATGTACTTGTGAAAAAAGTTACCGCAGAATATGAAGAAAAAATAAAAGAAATTCCAGAAGAAGTAACAGATGAATTCGAAAAAGCAATAACTTTACAAGTAGTAGATAACTATTGGATGGAGCACATCAATACAATGTCTCATTTAAGAGAGGGAATACATTTAAGAGGTTATGCCCAAGAAGATCCACTTCGTGCCTATACTATGGAAGGATATGATATGTTTGATGAGATGCTACAAAAAATAGACAAAGATGTAACAACTTTTCTATTAAGAGCAGAAATCAGACAAAATATAGAACGTAAAGAAGTAGTTAAAAAGAAGATAACTAACGAAGGGGGTAAAGAGCCCGCAAAAAAGACTCCAAAAAGAGTAAAAAAAATAGGAAGAAATGATTTATGCCCATGTGGCTCAGGGAAGAAATATAAACAATGCTGTGGAAAGTAGTATAAAATAAGAAAAAATTATAAAAGGAGATTAGAAAATGTCCGAATATAGAAAAATGAGAGAATACACACACGAAGAATTTGTGAACTTAGTTAAAAATTTAAGTGAAGAAGAATTATTAAAATTAAGTGCAATGTATGGTGGCTATCCTGTTTTGTTTAGAATGGCATTAGACGAAAGAATCAATCATATTCCATTTATTCAAACGGGTGCTGCAATTATTATACGAAATGAAAATGGTGAAATATTATTACAAGAAAGAACTGACCGGAATAAATGGGGACTACCTGGTGGATGCCAAGAATTGGGAGAGGATTTAAAAACAACTGCTGTCAGAGAAGCTTATGAAGAAACAGGTATAACACTTGATTCTAACAATCTTGAATTGATTGATACGTTATCTGGAGAAACCAGAAAAAATAGTTACCCAAATGGTGATATTGTATATAACAATACGTCGTTATATTTAGCAGATGTTTTAATGAAAAATATTAGGAGTATGAAAGGTGATTCAGAAACTAAACGATTACAGTTTTTTAAACCAGAAGAAGTTCCTCAAAACCTAATGGATGAAGATTTAATTAATTCATACTTAACATATTTAAATAAATGCAGAAATGATTGATTTTGCTTCCCATTTTTTGACTAGCTATTAAATGTTACAATTTATCTGTGATATAAAGAAATATTATGTTAGTTGTAGATAGACTATCTATCATCGATGTAGGCTGCGATAATACTATATCTACTAAGAATATGGTGTGGATTAGTAGCGGCTATTAAAACGAACAAATGGCAAAAATAAATAAATTTACATATATAAAAAAAGTGTATAATTATAATTAGGAGACTATATTATAGGTAAAATAATTATTACCAATCTAGATGAAGGGATTTGATAGTTGTATAAAGTAAAATAGTTTGTGTATAAAAGTATAATTGGAGGTTAGAGTTATGGGAAAAATAAAAATTAATCCAAATTTTGCTAGCTTAATGATTTTAGTAAGCTTATTTGCAGGTTGGACATATTTAGTTTGGGTATTATTGTTTGTATTTTTATTGATGGAGGACAATGAGTTTATTAAAAAGATGGCCATCAGTGTTGTGGCTTTGCTAGCGGCTTGTATGCTAGTAGAATATGGATGGGATTTAATCGAAGGATTAATTTATTTTGTGAAAGATGCTATTTATGGAATATTTGATATAATATTGGTAATTGATAAGACTTTTAAAACACCTGAATTTATTATTACAATATTTGAAAACATCATTCCAATTATTACAAAGATAATTGGTAGTTTAATATCATTACTAATTTTATTTACTAAGTTATCATTTATCCTAAATACTTTAGCAAATAAACAGAATAAGAACTTTATGGGTCCAGTAAATAAGTACTTAGAATTAGTGACAAAATTTGTGTTAGAAAAGATAGACGGTAATAACATACATAGCCAATCAAATAATGCCCAACAAGTTGTAAATCAAAATCAAGTAAATAATCCTCAACAGACTGTAAATAATAACCAAAATAATTATTGGATGTAATTTAAGGCAAAGTAAACTACTTTGCCTTGGTTTGTAAGTGATTAAGGTATACTTGAAATGGAGAATGAACATATTATTAATTACCAGTTACCTTTAATAAATTTTTTGTAGTTTAATAAGATGTTTTTGGAGGTGTTTAATTATGGATGTAGTAGGAACTATGTTTTTTGAAAACAAACGATTATTAATAGATAAGCCTAGAAAAAGACCTACTTATCAAATGGTTGGTGGTAGAGTTGAAGAACACGAAAGTCCAATTGATGCCGCTTTTCGAGAGTGTTGCGAAGAACTAGGAAAAAATGTAAAAATTAATAAAGATTTATTTGAACTGGTTATGGAATTTGATGAAATCGCTACAAGCGATGGAGTTACGCCAATTCATTTTTATGTATTGCAATATAAAGGTAAGATAGAAGGTAAATTAGAGACTTCTGAAGAAATAGAAAGCTTTTTATGGTATGAATCTTCAATGGGAAAGGAAATGTTATCAAATACTTTAAAGAATGAAGTTGTTCCATACTGTATAGAAAAAGGGTTAATTAAATAATAGTTGAAAAAAATTAGATAAACATAAAAAAGCCAGCACATAAAATGCTGACTTTTTAATATAAAGTGTAGATTATTGGTTTAATATGTTGATAATTTCTTTTTGAGAAATTGGTCCCTCACGTTGAATTTTTATAGAGTCTCCAGTACAGTCTACTATAGTGCTAGCCTCACCAAAATGAACCTCACCTTCTACCATTCCGTCCAAACCAGGACAAATCTTTTCTATTTCGTTTAAATTTTTACAAACCTCTTGTCCACTTTGATTGGCGCTAGTCATAAATAGCGGACTATCAACACCTTGAATAACTTCTTTTAGAAAAGGCGAAGTCGCCATCCTAACGGCTATCTCATTAGTAGACCTCTCTCCCCCATTATTAATATGCATAAAAGCATCGGCTTTTTTTCTTAATACCAAGGTGATAGGGCCTGGCATAAAGTTAGCAATTAATTTTTCTGCATTTTTATCCACAATTGCAATTTTTTTGATTTGTTCTATATCACTACACATTACTGGAAAATTTTTGTTGGCTGGACGATTTTTAATATCTACTAATTTGTGGAATGCGGTAGATGAATTAACTCGTGCACATAACCCATAAACTGTATCAGTCGGAACACTAATTACTCCATCTTCTTTAAGTAACTGAATTATTAAATCAATATCACTAGTTTTGTATCGTTTCATAAAATCTCCTTACTAAAATATAACTGATTGTACCACTCTAAACTTTTTATTGCAAGTTAATATAAAAAATATAAAATAACTGTATAATGCTTTATAAGTAAAAGAACATGTAAAGTGACAGCCTAAATCAAACTCTTAAAAAATTATAAACGAATATTTTTTCTAACAGATGTTATAATAAAAATATGAAAGGTAGGGAGAAATGAAAGGATTAAATATTTTTCAATATGGCGTAGGGAAAATGAGTGTTTATACTATGCGCTATGTAATAGAAAACGGCGGGAAGATTGTGGGAGCTGTTGATATCAATCCTAATGTAATTGGGAAAGATATAGGAGAAATAATGCAGTTAGAAAAAACAGGGATAACAGTTCAAAATGCTGATAAGACTGAGGAATTATTAAAAAGTCTAAAACCAGACTGTGTTATTATAACAACAATGAGTTTATTATCAGACCTTGAGAATGTTTTGATGACTTGTGCTAAATGTGGAGTAAACGCAATTACGACATGCGAAGAAGCATTTTTCTCGATGAACTCAAATCCAACCCTAACAACAAAAATTGATAAACTTGCTAAAGAAAACAACTGTACTATCACGGGAAGTGGATATCAAGATGCTTTTTGGGGAAACTTAATTACCACTTTAGTAGGGGCCAGTCATAATATTACCAAAATCAAAGGAAGTTCTTCTTATAATGTGGAAGACTATGGACTTGCTTTGGCTAAAGCTCACGGTGCGGGATTAACCAAAGAAGAGTTTGAACGCGAAGTTGCTAGTGTTGACGATATTTCTAATGAAGAAAGAAAAAAAGTAATTGAAAGTGGAAAATATACACCTTCATATATGTGGAATGTAAACGGTTGGTTATGTGATAAATTAGGGTTAACAGTAGTAAGCCAAAAACAAAAATGCGTGCCACAATTTAATGATTATGATATTGAATCCAGTACCCTAGGGATGACTGTAAAAGCAGGAATGGTTACAGGAATGAGTGCTGTAGTAACAACAGAAACAAAAGAAGGTATCACATTAGAAACTGAATGTATAGGAAAAGTTTATAATAAAGATGAGTTTGATAGAAATCAGTGGACAGTGTATGGAGAACCAAATACAACGCTTACAATAGAAAAACCAGCAACAGTAGAATTAACTTGTGCTACTATCGTCAATAGAATACCAGATGTTATCAAAGCTGCTCCAGGATTTATTCCTACTTCTCGCATGGGAGAATTAAAATATATAGAAAAATAAAAAGATATTGTTATTTGCAATATCTTTTTTATAATGCTTTTGTTGTTAAAAAGGAGCCAAAGAGGCTCCTAAATCTATTTGCAGAGGATCTTCACACGTGACAGTGAACCTTCCTCACTAATAATATATGTAAAATGAATAAATAATATACAAAAAATATAAAAAATATTTGAGAAACTAATAAAAATATGTTACCTTATCATTGTCTTAAGAAGAGAATAGAAATTAAAAAATAGTACAAACTAAAAAGGAGAAATAAAATGGAATTAAAAGAAATAAGAGAATCATTAACTAAAAGCAAGCAACAGTTAGAAGAATTATGGAGGTCACTTTGACATTGATTCTAAAAAACAAAAAGTTGAAAAATTAGAATCTCAAACAAATGAAGCTAACTTTTGGAATGATAGACAAAAAGCTGAAAAAATCATAAAGGAATTAAATAATGAAAAATCAACTATAGAAAATATTGAAAAATTATTAAAAAAGATTGAAGATGATTTAGAATTAACTAATATGTTAGAAATAGAAAAAGATGAAGGGATAGTTCAAGAGTTAGAACAAGAAACTGTATTTATAGAACAGAAAGTAGAAGAAATAAGCTTGCTACTATTATTAAATGGCCCTTACGACAAATGTGATTGTATTCTAGAAATTCACCCAGGAGCAGGTGGGACTGAATCATGTGACTGGGCATTAATGTTGTATAGAATGTATATAAGATGGTGTGAAAAGAAAAAATATAAAATAGAAATTTTGGATTATCAAGACGGAGAAGAAGCGGGAATCAAAAGTGTTTCCATAAGGGTAAAAGGTACTAATGCATACGGTTATTTAAAAAATGAAAAAGGAGTCCATAGGTTAGTTCGACTTTCTCCTTTTGATTCTAATAATAGAAGGCACACATCATTCGCTTCGATAGAAATTACGCCAGAAATAGAGCAAGATAATGATATTGAAATAGATGAAAAGGATTTAAAAATAGATGTATATCGTTCAACAGGAGCAGGTGGACAAGGAGTAAATACCACCGATTCCGCAGTAAGAATTACTCACTTACCAACAAAAACTGTAGTAACTTGCCAAAATGAAAGAAGTCAAATACAAAACAAAGAGCAAGCTCTAAAAGTTTTAAAAAACAAGTTATTATTAAGAAGGATAGAAGAACAAGAACAGGAATTAAATGCAATAAAAGGAGAACAAGCAAATATTAATTTTGGTTCACAAATTAGAAGTTATGTTCTTCATCCATATTCAATGGTAAAAGATCATAGAACAAACGTAGAAACCAGTAATGTTACTAAAGTGTTAGATGGTGATATAGATATATTTATTGAATCAAATTTAAAGCAAAAAAGTTAAATTAGGTGGGGTTATATATGAGACTGTTTTCTAAAACGAAAGATTTTAAAATATTAGAAAAAATAAACTCTAAATCTAGTATAAAAAGACATATACAATTTGTATTAGGTTGCTTTTTAATAGCTGTGGCTTATAACTTGCTTTTAGCTCCAAACAATATTGTAGCGGGTGGAGTTGGAGGATTAGCAATAATTATCAACTATTTAATAGATATAGATAATTCAGCGGTGATTTTGGTATCTAATATACTATTACTTATATTAAGTTATTTTCTATTAGGAAAAGCCAAAACAAAAGCTACATTTTTAGGTTCTATCTTATTTCCTATATTTGTTAGTTTAACCGGTAATATTAGCGCTATAATAGATATAGACACAAATGAACTATTGTTAATATCTGTCTTTGGCGGAGTAGTATACGGATTTGGAGCCGGTATGATTTATAAGTCAGGCTTTACTACAGGAGGAACAGACATTATAAATCAAATCCTATCTAAATATTTAAAAATTAGCATAGGAAACAGTATGTTGTACTGCGATGGGACAATCGTATTATTAACCGCTTTTGTATTTGGACCAACTCATTTTATGTATTCCATTATTGTTTTATATGTAATTAGTTTCATGTCAGATAGAGTGATTTTAGGAGTTTCTGATAGCAAGGCATTTTATATTGTAACCAAGGAAGAACAAAAAATTAAAGAGTATATTTTAAGATATTTAAATCACGGAGTAACAGTCTTTAATGCTAAAGGAGGTTATGCAAAAGAGAATCAGACAGTATTAATGTGTGTTTTACCAACAAAAGATTATTACCGTTTAAAAGAAGGAATTCATGAAATCGATCCCAATTCATTTTTTGTTGTAACAGATGCTTATGAAGTGTTTGGAGGTGAATGATGGATAACTTTTTTGAAGTGATTGTAAAGAAAATAAAAAGAAAAAGTATATTTTCGCGAATAACAACTTTAATCATAGCCTTATTTGTTTTATCTTTAGTATACAATATTTTATTATTGCCAGCAGAATTAGTATCAGGAGGCGTAAACGGTATTGCTGTAATCACAAATTATGTGTATGACATTGATTCTGCTTTGATAATCTTTTTAATATCACTGGCTTGCTTATTATTTAGCGCCATGTACTTAGGGAAAGAAAGAACTTTTGGTTCGATTTTAGCTACTTTTTTATATCCTCTATTTGTAAAATTAACTAGTTTAATAACTCAAAATATCACTCTAAATTATGAAGATACCTTTTTGATGATTATATTTGCTGGCGTAATAGGTGGTATCGCCAATGGCTTCATATATAAGACTGGATTTAGTAATGGAGGATTACCTATTATTAGTCAGATATTAAACAAATATTTTAAAATACCTTTAACAAAATCACTGATGTTAATTAATTCTACAATTATTATCATAGGCGGTATCTTTTTTGGATGGACTATGATGATGTACGCCATTATATTAGTGTTTATAAATAATCTAATGATTGATAAAGTTTTACTGGGAATATCTAAAAATAAGGCATTGTATATTGTAACTGCCAAAGAAAAAGAAATTCGTGAATACATAATCAACAAATTACATCATACAATCACCACATTTGATGTAAAAGGTGGCTTTTTTGAAAAAAAAAGAAAAGTATTATTAGCAGTAATACCTACTAGGGATTATTATAAATTAACAGAAGGAATCAAACTAATTGACCCGAAAGTATTTTTTTTAGTGGAAGACGCTTATGAAGTAAAAGGCGGAAAATGTTAATATTAAGAGAGGATTTAAAAAATCTTCTCTTTTGTTATTTTAGAAAATATGGTATAATTAAATATACTAGAGTGGAGGTAAATATGGACTTAATCAGATTAAAAAATGTAGAAAAAAAATATAAAAATGGTGTAACCGCAATTTATGATTTAAATCTTGCTATTGAAAAAGGTTCTTTTACTTTCGTAATTGGTGGATCAGGTAGTGGGAAAAGTACATTAATAAAAATGCTATATCGAGAAGAAAAACCAACTAAAGGACAAATCATAGTGGGAGGATTAGATGTAGCAAAACTTAGAAATACAAAAGTGTATAAGCTTAGAAGAAAGCTAGGAATAGTATTCCAAGATTATAGATTATTACCCAAATTAACAGTATACGAAAATGTAGCATTTGCAATGGAAGTAATTGGAGCCACTAAAGAAGTAACAAGAAAAAATGTCTTACGAGCCCTAGAAGAAGTAGGATTAAAAAATAAAGTTCATAATTATCCAGACCAACTATCTGGAGGTGAACAACAACGTGTAGCTATTGCTAGAGCTATTGTAAACAACCCTAAACTATTACTATGCGATGAGCCAACAGGGAACTTGGATCCTGAAAGAAGTTTAGAAATTATGAAAGTCTTAGACGGAATCAACAAAACAAGAGGAACAACTATTATTATGGCAACTCATGATAAAGAAATTGTTAATGCTATGAAAAAGCAAGTGATATCGCTAAAAGATGGACATTTAGTTAGTTTTAAGAAGAAAGGAACTTATGTAGATGAGAGTATTTAGAATGTTAGGAAGAAGCATTAGAGATGCTTTTAAAAGTGTAATCAGGAATTTTAGTTTATCATTAGCTTCAATATCTTGTATTACCATTACATTAATAATTGTAGCAATAGCAATCATGGCATCGTTTAATGTTCAAAATTTTACAAAAGAAATAGAAAAAGATTTAACAATTGTAATCTTCTTAAACAATGATGCAACAGAAGAAGATGTGGATAGAGTAAATAAACAATTAAGCCAAATATCTAACGTTGACAAAAATAGTATTACTTTTGAATCTAAACAAGAGGTCAAGCAACAAATGCAAGAAGAGTCTGAAGTATTTGATACCGTATTAGATGAATGGGACGATGAAGAAAGCCCCCTAAAAGATACTTATCAAGTAAAAGTTAAAAATGTGGAAAAGATATCAGAAACTGCAGATAAAATTAAAGAAATAGAGTCAGTCAATACCGTAAGATATGGAGAAGGAATGGTTGAAAAGATGGTAACTGCCTTTTCATCAATAGAAAAGGTAACTTATGGAATAGTTATTGCATTAGTTATCGTAACAGTATTTTTAATCATTAATACAATTAAATTAACCATATCAGCAAGACGCAGAGAAATAGGAATAATGAGATTAGTTGGAGCAAGCAACTTTACGATAAAGACTCCATTTATTATAGAAGGAATGATTTTAGGATTATTAGGATCTATTGTTCCAGTAATTTTTACTACTTATGGGTATTTAATGTTTTATAAGCATTTTGATGGTTACTTATTTACTCAATTAATTCAATTGATTAAACCAGAACCATTTATCTATTCAACTTCAGTAATTGTTATTATTATAGGAATATTAGTTGGTATGGTTGGTAGTGCCGGTGCCGTAAGAAAGTATTTAAAAATATAATGAATAAGAAAATAATAATTATTAGTTCAATTATATTACTTGTTTTTGCTACACTACCATTAAATACACAAGCAAAAACAGTAGCCCAATTTGAAGAAGAAGTAAAAAGATACACAGCTCAATTAGAAGAAACCAACGCTTCCTTGGCTAAAAATGAAGCAGAAGTGGCTGAAATTGAGAAAAAGATAACTTCGTATGAAAAGCAAATTGAAGACGCTAAAAATAGAATAGAAACATTACAAAAAGAAATTGAGGAGAGTAACCAAAAGATAGAAGAAAAAAGTGCGGAAAGTAAAAAAATTATTGAATACTATCAAATTGCAAATGGTGAAAATGCTTATCTGGAATACGCTTTCGGAGCTACTAGTATTACAGATATGATATATCGTATGTCAGTGGTTGAACAGTTAACAGAATACAATGATAAAATAATGGATGAGTTAGAGCAACTAATTGAACAAAATAAAAAAGATCAAAAAGAATTAGAAGAAAAACAAAAGAGTTTAGTAAAATTAAGTGAAGATGCAGAAAAAGAAAAGAAAAAGATTCAAGCTGATAGTGCATCTTTAAGAGATACAGTGCCTTCTATCAAAACACAAATAGCAGAAGCTCAAGCTATGGTAAAATATTATAAAGGATTAGGCTGTGGGGCGAATGAAGATATTCAAGATTGCCAATATCGTGTCTCACAAGGATCTTCTGAAAGTTTACCAAGCGTAGGTTTCTTCGTAAGACCAATGCAAAAAGGATATTTTGTAAGAGGCTTTAGTTCTAGTCATAATGGTTATGATTTAAGCAGTTCTAATAAAACTGAGCCAGTTTACCCTATTGCAGACGGCTTGGTTCATGCTATATATACAGATGATTGTACTGGAGGCAGATGGTGTCAAAATATGGGCTTTTCTTGTAACGGAAATGCCAAAATAGTTGTGGTAAAACACAATTATAATGGTGGTTATATTTATTCGTCTTATGTACATTTAAGCAGCTATGCCAATGTTCGTGTTGGCCAGTTCGTAACTAAAGATACAATCATAGGATACATGGGTACTACGGGATGTTCAACTGGGCCACATTTACATTTAGAAGTAGCCAGTTGTTTTTGGAAAAACAATGGAGGATGTACTTATAATTCATATTTAAATAGATTAATAAATCCAAGCAAATTAGTAACACTACCTTCAAAGTGGAATAATAGATAAAACAAACTCGTTTCTGTTATTTGAAACGAGTTTTTAATATATTTCGATATAAAGAGCGGAAGTGTGATAAAATATTAAGTAGGAAGTGAATAATTATGAAATATAAAATTATTGCCATGGATTTTGATGGAACATTGTTAACAGACAATAAAAAAGTTACTGAAAAAACAGAAAATACATTGAGAAAATTAAAAAAAGAGGGATATTTTATTGTAGGAGCAACTGCTAGAACTCTTGATAGCATAAAACAGGTTGTCTCAATAGATATATTTAATTATCTGATTATTAATAACGGAGTATCTATACATGATACACAAACAAAAGAAGATGAGTGGATGGGATTTTTAACCTCTTGTGAAGTGCACGATATTGTAAAAAAAATAGAACATTATGCTACACAAATAGACATAGTATCTGGAAGAAATTATTATAGTTATAAACACAAAAAACAAAGTAATTTGCCATTTATAATAGATATTAATTCTATAGACGAAGTGAAAGAGAAAATTGCAAGGATGAATATATTTTTAGATTCAAATGTAAATGCTGAAGAACAATGTGAGTGGATAAATCTTACATTTCCCAATGTAAACTGTTTTGTTATGCAAGATTCAAAAGATATAACAAAATGGCTAGTTATAAATCCTAAAGATATTAATAAAGCACAAACGCTAAAACACTTGGGAGATAATTTAGACATTTCCATAGAACAAATGATATTTTTTGGAGATGGATTAAATGATTTAGAAGTAATAGAGATGGTTGGCTTAGGAGTAGCGATGGGCAATGCATTACCAGAAGTAAAAGAAAAAGCTACTGCAGTAACAACTTCTAACGAAGAAGATGGAATTGCGGAATTTTTACTTGAACTACAAAAGGCAAGTATTTAGAAATCAAATACTTTTTCATTTTTCAAACAACAAAGAAAAAAGTATTACAGTTATATCAGAATACAAGAAGTCAAATATTATCAAGTTATGATAAGTAAAACACTCTATTACTATATTTCAAAGAGACTGTTTTTTTGAATTTAATTTTATTTATGAATATTAGCACCTTGTGAAGGTGAAAAGTATCTAAAGAACCATTAATAAATAATTTCTTCCGAAATAGAAGCTCTGAAGATAGACGATATTGTATTATATTAACATAAATGATAAAATATATTATTGAGAAAAGTACTAAAAAGGAGATAAGCTTATGTTCAAATTGGTCTCAAAATTTAAACCTTCTGGAGATCAGCCAAATGCTATAAAAGAGTTGGTAAAGGGAATAAAAGAAGGAAAAAAAGAACAAGTTTTGCTAGGTGCAACCGGTACTGGAAAGACGTTTACGATTGCAAACGTAATACAAGAAGTAAATAAACCAACATTAGTATTAGCACATAACAAAACACTAGCAGGACAACTCTATTCGGAGTTAAAAGAGTTATTTCCTGAAAACAGAGTAGAATATTTTGTATCGTATTATGATTATTATCAGCCAGAAGCTTATGTTCCTTCTACAGATACCTATATCGAAAAGGATTCATCTATTAATGATGAAATAGATGAACTTCGTCATGCTGCAACAAGCTGCTTATTATCAAGGAATGATGTTATTGTAGTAGCTAGTGTATCTTGCATTTATGGTATTGGAGAAGTAGAAGAATATAGAAATAAAATGTTAACATTATCTACTGGTCAAGAAGTAGAAAGAAATGAGATACTAGCAAAGTTAGTGGATATGATGTATGAAAGAAATGATTTAGATTTTAAACGTGGAACATTTAGGGTGCGTGGAGATATTGTTGAAATAATACCAGCTTATCAAAATACAACGGGATACAGGGTAGAATTTTTTGGAAATGAAATCGATAAAATAAGCGAAATTGATACGTTAACAGGAGCAATAATTTCTAATAAAAAGAATGTTAGTCTATTTCCCGCAAGTCATTTCGTTGTAAGTGATGATAAATTAAAAGCGGCAATTATTCGCATTAAAGAAGAGTTAAAAGAAAGATTACAAGAACTAAAAGAGAATAACAAATTATTAGCAGCAGAACGATTAGAACAAAGAACAAACTATGATATTGAGATGCTAGAAGAAACCGGATTTTGTTCAGGAATAGAAAATTATTCTGCACCAATGGCTGGAAGAAAAAAAGGAGAAACTCCAACAACTTTAATGGATTTCTTTCCAAAAGATTATTTGCTAGTTGTAGATGAATCTCACGTTACACTACCTCAAGTTAGAGGAATGTATAACGGCGATAGAGCCAGAAAAATGAATTTGGTAGAATATGGCTTTCGTCTTCCAAGTGCTCTAGACAATAGACCTTTAAAATATGATGAATTCGAACAAAAGATTAATCAAGCTATTTATGTATCAGCAACCCCTGGAGATTTAGAACTTGAACATACTGGTGGAAAATTTGTAGAACAAATCATCCGTCCTACAGGGCTGTTAGATCCGACAATAGAAGTAAGAAAGACTGAAGGTCAAATTGACGACTTAGTAGGTGAAATTAGAGAGCGAATTACAAAGAATGAAAGAGTACTAGTAACAACATTAACTATTCGTATGTCTGAAGAGTTGACAAATTATCTAAAAGAATTAGATATTAAAGTAGCATATCTTCATTCTGAAATAAAAACGCTAGAACGACTTCAAATAATTCATGATTTGCGTATTGGGAAATATGATGTGGTTGTGGGAATAAACTTATTACGTGAAGGAATTGATATCCCAGAAGTATCTCTAATTGCTATATTAGATGCAGATAAAGAAGGATTCTTACGTAGTACTAGAAGTTTAATTCAAACAGTAGGACGTTGTGCTAGAAATGCTAATGGTCATGTTATTATGTATGGAGATAAGATCACGGACTCTATGAGAGCAACAATTGAAGAAACGGCAAGACGTAGAAAAATTCAACAGGAATATAATAAAAATCACAATATTGTTCCTCAAACAATCCAAAAAGAAATTAGAGAAGTGATTAGTAATGTGGATGAAAAAGCCTCAACAAAACCAAAGAAAATGACAAAGAAAGAATTGGCTAAAATGATAGAAAATGTAGAACAAGAAATGAGGGAAGCTGCGAAAGCTCTTGATTTTGAGAGAGCTATGGAACTGCGTGATATCTTGTTTGAAATGAAATCAGGAAATTAATATGGACAAATATAAAAAAGTATATATAGAAATAACAAATTGTTGTAATCTTAATTGTTCTTTCTGTTCCCCTGTAAAAAAAAGAAAACGATTTATGACAGAAACAGAGTTTGAACATATTTTAAAAGAAGTATCAAAAGTTACTAATGTGATATACTTACACGTTAAGGGAGAACCACTTTTACATCCTCAATTAATAAAGTTTTTACAACTTGCAGAAAAATACAATTTAACTGTAAACATAACAACTAATGGAATTTTATTTCCAAAAGTAGCAGAAAAATTGAAAAAATGTAAAGCGCTACACAAAATTAACTTTTCTCTTCATTGTGAACAACATCTCTTAAATTATGAAGAGGAAATATTTAAAAACGCAGACAAGTTATCCCCAAACACTGTGATAATCTATCGTTTATGGACTCTACAAGGTAATAAGTTGGATGAGAAATCCACAAAAACAGTGGAAAAATTAGAAAAATACTATCATTTATCAAAAGAAACTGTGAAAAAACTAAACACAGAAAATAATATAAAAATTTCTTCCACAATTTATGTGGATAAAGATAACGAATTTGAGTGGCCAGAAGTAACAAAAAACAAAAGCTGTGGATATTGCTATGCTTTAAAAACTCAAATTGCAACATTAGTAGATGGAACAGTAGTACCTTGTTGCTTAGATAGTAACGGTATTATAGAATTGGGAAATATTTATCAAGAAACAATGGAAGATATCCAAGGTAAAGAAAGATACCAAAGACTAAAAAAATCTTTTCAAGATAGAAAGCCAATAGAAAAACTATGTCAATCATGTACTTTTAAAAATAGAAACAATCGTTAATGTAAAACCAGATAAACTTCTTCTGGTTTTTATTTGGTTGACGAACAAATGTTTTTGTTATAAAATATTATGCAAATATAAATAATAAACAAGAAAAAATTGTGTTATAATATGTGGCAGGTGAAATATATGGATAAAATTGTTGTAAAAGGTGCAAGAGAAAATAATTTAAAAAATGTAAGTATTGAGTTACCAAAAAATAAATTAATTGTGATGACTGGAGTATCAGGAAGTGGAAAAAGTAGTTTAGCTTTTGACACTATTTATGCCGAGGGGCAACGAAGGTATGTAGAAAGTTTATCTGCTTATGCGCGACAATTTTTAGGTGGTAGTGAAAAGCCAGATGTAGATAGTATTGAAGGGTTATCTCCAGCAATTAGTATTGATCAAAAAACTACCAATAATAATCCCAGATCAACAGTAGGAACAGTAACAGAAATTTATGATTATTTAAGACTTATTTTTGCTAGAGTTGGTATACCATATTGCCCTAACCACCATATTCCAATATCTAGTCAAAGTGTTGAAGAAATGACAAACAAGGTATTAGAATATCCGGAAGGAACCAAAATAATTATTATGGCTCCAGTTGTTCACGGAGAAAAAGGCACGCAAAAAGACTTATTAGACACTTTACGAAAAGAAGGATATATTAGAGTTCGTATAGATGAAGAGATGATGGATTTATCTGAAGAAATAGTTTTAGATAAAAACAAAAAACATAAAATAGATGTTGTTGTAGATCGTCTAATTATTAAAGAGGGAATAAGATCAAGACTTTTTGAGGCAATTGAATCTGCTACCAAACTGGCAAATGGAAAAGTAGTAATAGATATATTAGGAGAAAATAAAAAAGAAATAGTTCTATCTGAGTCATTCGCTTGTCCTTATTGTGAGTTTTCATTACCAGAATTAGAACCAAGAATTTTTAGTTTTAATGCTCCTTATGGAGCTTGCCCCGACTGTAAAGGGTTAGGAATAAAATTACAAATTGATGCTGATTTGATTATTCCTGATAAAGAAAAGTCTTTAGCAACAGGATGTATCAAAACATTGACTGATGACCCAGAAGGTTTAGATTATCAAAAATTAGAATGTGTTTGTAAGCATTATAAAATTGATATGACAGAGCCATGGAAAAAATTAACAAAAAAACAACAGAATATAATTCTTTATGGTTCAGATGAAATAATCCATTTTCAGTATTCCTCAAAGAGTGGAAATAAATATAATAACAAAGACTTTTATGAAGGAATAATTAATAATTTAGAGAGAAGATATATGGAAACAAGCTCCTCTTGGATTCGAGAGTGGTTAGAAAACTACATGATAGAACACACCTGCGAGACTTGTCATGGTGCAAGGCTTACAGATAATATTTTATCAGTTAAATTAAATGGTAAAAATATTTACGAAGTAACACAGATGAGCATCAAAGAATTAATTCCATTCTTCGCCAACCTAGAGTTATCAGAAGAAAAAAAAGAAATTGCTAAACTTGTTATTAAGGAAGTGCAAGATCGCTTAGAGTTCTTAAAAAATGTTGGATTAGAATATTTAACTTTAAATAGAAGTGCCGGAACTTTATCAGGCGGAGAAGCCCAACGTATTAGATTAGCAACTCAAATTGGTTCACATTTGACTGGGGTTCTATATGTGTTAGATGAACCAAGTATTGGTTTACACCAAAGGGATAATGAAAAATTAATTAACTCGATGCTAGAAATGAGAGATTTAGGAAATACTTTAATCGTAGTAGAACATGATACTGATACGATGTTAGCTTGTGATTACCTAGTAGATATTGGTCCAGGAGCTGGTGATCATGGCGGAGAAATAGTTGCTGCCGGAACCCCAGAAGAAGTAATGAAAAATGAAAAAAGCTTAACAGGACAATATTTGAGCGGAAATAAATGTATTGAAGTTCCTAAAACAAGAAGAAAAGGAAATAATAAATTTTTAAAAATAAAAGGAGCAGAAGAACATAACTTAAAAAATATTGATGTTGATATTCCTCTTGGAACATTTACCTGTGTAACAGGAGTATCAGGAAGTGGAAAGAGTAGTTTAGTAAATGAAATACTTTGTAAAGCAGTAGCTGCTAAATTATATAATGCCAAAGAACGCCCAGGAAAACATAAAAAGATTTTGGGGTTAGATAATATTGATAAACTAGTTGCTATATCTCAAAACCCAATTGGTAGAACTCCACGTTCTAATCCAGCAACGTATACAGGCGTATTTGATGATATTCGTACTTTATTTACAACTACTAAAGAAGCTAAAATGGCTGGCTTTGAAAAAAATAGATTTTCTTTCAATGTAAAAGGTGGACGTTGCGAAGCTTGTCGAGGTGATGGAGTAAAGAAAATAGAAATGCACTTCTTACCAGATGTTTATGTACCTTGCGAAGTATGTCACGGGACAAGGTATAATATGGAAACTTTAAACATAAAGTATAAAGGAAAAAATATTGCTGAGGTACTAGACATGAGAGTATCCGAAGCTCTAGAATTTTTCTCAAATGTTCCAAAAATAAAAAATAAATTACAAGTTTTAGAAGATGTAGGATTGGGCTATATAAAGCTAGGGCAAAGTGCTCCAACACTATCAGGAGGGGAAGCTGAACGCGTTAAGTTAGCCAAAGAACTACAAAAGAAAGCAACTGGTAAGACTCTATTTATTCTTGATGAGCCAACAACCGGATTACATACGGATGATATTAAGCGATTGCTTGCAATTCTACAGAAAATAGTAGATAATAAAGATACGGTAGTAGTGATTGAACATAACCTAGATGTAATTAAAGTAGCTGATTACGTGATTGACTTAGGACCTGAAGGGGGAGATGAAGGTGGCCAAATTGTAGCTACTGGAACTCCAGAAGAAATCGCCAAAGTAAAAAAATCCTATACTGGACAATTTTTACAAAAAATATTATAAAAGAGGTCAAATATGGAAAAAGTAGCACTAGATTTAGGGGTAGTCCAGATATATTGGTACTCAATATTCATTTTTATAGGAATGTTAGTTGCTTCTATCATGATTTTTAAAGAGTCCCAAAAAAGGGGAATTGATGAGGATTTTCTTTTAAATCTCATATTTAATACGGTTATCATTGGTATTATTGGAGCGAGAGTTTATTATGTAATGTTTAATTTACCATACTACATTAGTAATCCAATAGAAATTTTAAAAATATGGAACGGTGGATTAGCAATTCACGGCGGAATCATTGCTGGCTTACTTGTAATAATATATTATTGCAAAAAGCATAACGTAAATGTATGGAAAATATTAGACATTGTTGTTGTAGGATTAATTGTTGCACAAGCTATAGGAAGATGGGGAAACTTTTTTAATGGCGAAGCGTATGGGCCAATAACTTCACAATCACATTTAAAATCTCTGGGGATACCGGAATTTATAATTCAAGGAATGTATATATTAGGTGAGTATCATCATCCTACTTTCTTTTATGAATCAGTATGGTGCTTAATTGGTTTTATATTCATGCTAATTATAAGAAGAAACCAAAGATTAAAGGTGGGACAGTTAACAAGCTTTTATTTAATTTGGTATGGAATTATAAGGTTTATCATAGAAGCCATGAGAACGGATTCATTAATGCTAGGTCCAATCAAAGTCGCTCAATTAGTTTCAATTGTGTTTATTATATCTGGACTAGTAATCTTTATTAAAAGCCTAAAAAACAAATCAAAAGATTTATATAATATGTAATTAGGAGGATCAAATGTATAAAAAAGTAGTTGTGTTTGGAGGAGGAACAGGGATTTCCTATCTATTAAAAGGATTAAAAGATTTCCCTGTAGATATTACAGCTGTAATTACAGTATCTGATAACGGGAGATCAACTGGTAAACTACGCAAAGAATTTAATACTCCTGCTGTAGGAGATATTAGAAAAGTAATTACTGCGTTATCAGAAATAGATGACCCAATTAAAAAGATGGTAGAATATCGTTTTAATACATCCAGTGATTTAAATGGGCATGCAGTAGGTAATTTAATTTTAACTTCGATGCTTGATATTACGGGTTCTTTAAAAGAATCAATCAACTCGTTATGCAAACTGTTTGATGTAAAACATACAGTATTACCTATTTCAGAAGATTCTTCTCTAACATTAATGGGATTGGACAAAGATGGAAATATAATTGAAGGAGAAGAAGAAATTACTCAAGCTCATCATCAATTTCAAAAAATATATTATAAAGAGGAGCCTAAAGTATTACCAGAAGTAATTAGAGCTATCGAAGAAGCTGATTTAATTATTTTTAGTATGGGTAGTCTTTATACTAGTATTTTACCAAACGTAATTTGCAACGAAGTAAAAAGTGCATTAAAGGAAACTAAGGCTCCATTAATGTATTTATGTAATGCTGTTACTCAGCCAGGAGAAACGGATAATTTTACAGTTAGTGATCATATTAAATTATTAAACAAGTATTTAGATTTTAGAAAAATTGACGTGGTTATTGCTAGCAATACTAAAATTGATAAAAAAATAGCAGAAAAATATGCAACTGCGGAGCAAAAAGACCCAGTAAAAATAGATTATGCGGCAATTGAAAGCCTAGGAACTGATCTTATAGAAGAAGATTTAATAACCATAGAAGATAACACTTTAAGACATAATAGCTTAAAATTAAGTGCATTAGTATTTAACTATTTGATGAGGAATTAAAATGTCATATACTACAGATATCAAAGAAGAAATATCTAAAAGCATCGGTTCTAAATCCGAAATGATTGCTGAATTATCTGGCTACATTAGAAATAATGGACACAGTACTATTAATGGATTTCAGCTAACAACAGAAAATCCATTGATTTGTGCAAGAATAGAAAAACACATTGAGACTTTATATGAAATAAAGGTTACAAAAGAAATTAAAGATAGTTTGAACTTTAGTAAGAAAGATTTATTAGTATTAACACTAGATAACAAAAAAGATTTTATTTTGGAGGATATTGGCTATCAAGATAAAAGTGGAAACCATTTAACAAGACCGCCTCAATATATTGTAGGAGCTAATGAAGAAATAAGAGCGTACTTGAAAGGAGTATTTCTGAGTTCGGGTAGTATTAATGACCCGAAAACTTCGAGATATCATATGGAAATTTTAATAGAAGAGTCAGAAGAAGCAGTCTTTGTACAAAAACTATTAAATTTGTTTGATTTAAATGTAAAAATACTAACTAGAGATAAAGGGTATATGTTATACATCAAAGAAGCTGATAAAATTAGTGATTTTTTAAAAATTATAAAGGCAAATAATGCGGTATTATATTTTGAAAATCAAAGAATTTATCGTAACAAAAAAAATCAGGCCAATCGTTTAAATAATTGTGAGCAAGCAAATATGGATAAAGTAGTTGCAACAGCAACTTCACAATTAGATGATATTACAGTTATTGAAGATAATTTAGGAACTAGTTTGTTAGATGACAAAACTCGAGAAGCTTTAGAATATCGTAAAAAATATCCTGAAGCCTCTCTAAAAGAATTAAGTGAAATCATTTCTATCGAAACAGGAATCCCTATTACAAAATCAGGATTAAACCATAGATTTAGAAAAATAAAAGAGCTAGCAACTAGATTTAAGAATTTAAATTAAAAATAGAACTCTAAAGTTCTATTTTTTTATTACTTGATCAATTAATCCATACGCAACAGCTTCTTCGGCATCTAAATAATAATCTCTCTCTGTATCTTTTTCTATCTTTTTTAGTGGATTTTTAGTGTTTTTAGCTAAAATTTTATTTAACTTTTTACGAAGTAAAATAATTCTATCAGCTGCAATTTTAATATCACTGGCTTGACCCTCAGCTCCACCAAGTGGTTGATGAATCATGATATCAGCATTTGGTAAAGCATATCTTTTGCCAGGAGTACCACTGGAGAGCAAAAAGGCTCCCATACTAGCGGCCATACCAATACAAATGGTAGAAACGTCACTACCAACAAATTGCATAGTATCATAAATGGCAAACCCAGAAGAAACACTTCCACCAGGCGAATTAATATAAACCGAAATGTCATCATGATTAATAGAATCTAAATAAAGCAAAGAAGCAACTACTGTGTTTGCTAAAGAATCGTTAATTTCACCACTAATAAAAATGATTCTCTCTTTTAGTAATCTTGAAAAAATATCATAACTTCGTTCACCATCTAATTCTTTATCTACAACAACAGGAACTAAACTCATTTTCATCACCTGATTTTAGTATAAGTGTAAACAAATGAAAATATGCATATGGTAAAACGACAAAGTATGATACAATAATAAGAGAAAATAAAGAGGGTGACAAAGATGATTGAAGCAATAGAAGTAGAAATAAATGGAAAAAAATATCAAATGAGTAAAGGAATGACATTAGAAGAAATCTCTACAGAGTTTCAAAAAAATTTTAAATATCCTATCTTATTAGCTAAAGTAAATAATAGATTAAGAGAACTTACAACAACAATAGAAGAAAATTCTACGATAGAGTTTTTAGATTTAACGTCAAAAGAAGGAAACAGTACACATATTAGTGGGCTTACATATGTATTACTATATGCTGTAAAGAAGTTGTTTGGTGAAGAAGCTGATATCATTGTTCAACACTCAATAGATAAAGGTATTTATATAGAAACCACTTTCAAACTAACAGAAAACAGAATAAAAAATATCAAAGAAACAATGAAAAAAATCATAGAAGCTGATACACCTATTATAAGAAGTACAGTAGATAGAGGAGAAGCCATAAAATACTTTAAAAGAAAAAATGACGATTCTAAAGCGGGGGTTTTATTATATACAACAAACGCATATGTAACGTTATATAGACTAGGAAATTATTACAATTATTTTTATAATCAAATGCCAACTTCAACAGGAAAAGTAAAAGACTTTGATTTAACATATGTAAAAGAAAATGGTTTTGTATTACAATTCCCAACAGTATTTCAACCAGATAAAATCCCTCCATATAAGCATCACCCTCATATGTTTGAGGTTTTTCAGGAATATAGAGAGTGGGCTAAAATTATAGGAGTAGAAAATTCTGTGGGATTAAATAGAGTAGTATCGCTAGGAAAAATCAATGACCTAATTCGAATAGATGAAACTCTACAAAGCAATCGTTTACTAAATTTAGCAAAAGAGATTAATGAAAGAAGAAAAGAGATTAAAATAGTATTGATGGCAGGGCCATCATCTTCTGGTAAAACTACTACTTCTAGAAAGTTAAGGATGTATTTAGAAAGTTTTGGTCTACATCCAAGAGTCCTTTCCATGGACGACTATTTTGTGGAACGTAATGAGAATCCTATAGATGAGAATGGAAATCCAGATTTTGAGTGTTTAGAAGCAGTTGATTTAAAACTATTTGATAAACAAATAGAAGAATTATTAAGTGGAAAAACTGTTAAAGTTCCTACATATAACTTTCCATTAGGAATGAAAGAATATAAAAGAGAAATGAGTTTAGGTCAAGAAGATATTTTATTAATAGAGGGAATACATGCATTAGATTCTAAAATCTTGACTAATATTCCAAGAAATAAGAAATATAAAATTTATATATCTGCGTTGACAGAATTAAATATAGATAATCATAATCGTGTATCTACAGCAGACAATAGGATGCTAAGACGAATGGTAAGAGATAATCGAACCAGAAATAATAATGTAGAGCATACTTTAAAAGCCTGGCACAGTGTACGAAAAGGAGAAGAAAAATATATTTTCCCATATCAAGATGATGCGGATTTTACGTTTAATTCTGCTTTAATTTATGAAATAGGGGTATTAAAGACTTATGTAGAACCATTATTGTATGCGGTCCCTCAAGATTCACCATATTATGGAGAAGCTAAAAGATTAATTGAATTTTTGAGATTATTCTTACCTATACCAGCAGATGTAATTCCTCAAGATTCAATATTGAGAGAGTTTATAGGAGGAAGTTGTTTTCACGAATAATCAAAAATATCCACAAAACTTGTGGATATTTTTTTTACGACAAAAAAGTGTCAAGATTATTTGAATATATTGAAACAAAAAATATAAAACTATATAATGAGAATAAAGGAGGATTAGAAATGGTAAAAGTTGCAATTAATGGATTCGGTAGAATTGGAAGACTTGCATTTCGATTAATGGAAGAAGATCCAGATTTTGAAGTCGTTGCAATAAACGATTTAACAGATGCTGAGCAATTAGCATACTTATTAAAATATGATACAAACCACAGAAACTATAGAATTGATGAAATTCACAGTGAAGGGGATAATCTTATTGTAGGAAACAGAAGTATAAAGATTTATGCTGAAACAGACCCTACAAATTTACCTTGGAAGGATTTAGATATTGATGTAGTATTAGAATGTACCGGTAAATTCACCTCAGAAGAAAAAGCTATGGCGCATATAAATGCTGGTGCTAAAAAAGTTATCATATCTGCACCTGCAAAAGGCGATGTTAAAACAATTGTATATAACGTCAATCACAAGATTTTAACAGGTGATGAAAAAATAATATCAGCAGCAAGTTGTACAACTAACTGCTTAGCTCCAGTAGTAGATGTTTTAGATAAAACATTTGGAATTGTAAAAGGTTATATGACTACTGTTCACGCTTATACAAATGATCAAGCTACTTTGGATGTCCCTCACAAGAAAGGAATTAAAGCACGTCGAGGCAGAGCTTGTGCAGCAAATATTGTTCCAGCATCAACAGGAGCAGCTTCGGCAATCGGTAAAGTTTGTCCTAACTTGGAAGGGAAATTAGATGGAGCTGCAATGAGAGTTCCTGTTCCAACTGGTTCAGTAATTGATTTAGTTTTAGAATTTACAAAAAATACAACTGCAGAAGAGATAAATGAAGCCCTAAAAGCCGCTCAAAATGAAACATTACAATATACTGACGATCCAATTGTTTCAAGTGATGTAATTGGAAGACACTGTGGATCTTTAGTAGATGGATTATCAACTAGTGTTTTAGAAGTAGAAGGAAAGCAGTTAGCCAGAGTAGTTTCTTGGTATGATAATGAAATGAGCTATACCGCTCAAATGGTAAGAACAGCTAAGTACCTAATGGAGCAATAAAAGAAGGCAACTTCTTTTTTTCTATCAGAAACAATGATATACTGAATTAGATAGGAGAATATAGCGATGAAGACAATAAAAGATATGAATTTGGAAAATAAAAAAGTATTAATCCGTTGTGACTTTAACGTTCCAATAAAAGACGGAAATATAGTAGATGATACTAGGATTACGGCTGCATTGCCAACCATTCAATATGCTCTAGAGAAAAAAGCTAAAGTCATTTTATTTTCTCACCTAGGAAGAATTAAAGAAGAAGCTGATTTAATAAAAAATAACTTGGCTCCCGTTGCTAAAAGGCTAGAAGAATTATTAAAACGACCAGTAACATTTGTAGAGAAAACTAGAGGAGAAATATTAGAGAATGCTATAAATAATATGAATGAGCAAGATATAGTTTTAGTACAAAACACAAGATATGAAGATTTAAATGGAAAAAAAGAAAGTAAAAACGACCCAGAACTTGGTGCATATTGGGCATCATTAGGAGACGTATTTGTAAATGATGCTTTTGGTACAATTCATAGAGCTCATGCATCAAACGTTGGAATAGCTAGCCACTTGGACTCTTGCATAGGTTTCTTGATTGAAAAAGAATTAACTGCGCTAAAAGAACTGGACAACCCAGAGCATCCATTTATAGTGGTTTTAGGAGGTGCTAAAGTAGCCGACAAGGTTGGAGTGATTGAAAATTTAGTAAAAAAAGCAGATAAAATCTTAATAGGTGGAGGAATGGCCTTTACTTTCTTAAAAGCAGAAGGGTATGAAATAGGTAATTCTCTATTAGACGAAGAGAGTATAGATTTTTGCAAAAAAATAGTAAAAGCATATCCAGATAAAATTGTATTACCAGTAGATGTAGCTATAACAACAGAATACAGCGAGAAAGAAGAGCACAGGGTAAAAGATATTAGTGACTTAGAATATAATGAAATGGGATTGGATATCGGACCAAATACAGAAAAATTATTTGAAAACTATCTAAAAGAAGCAAAGATTGCCGTATGGAATGGGCCATTAGGAGTATATGAATTTGAAAAATATAAACAGGGAACAAATCATATCTTACAATTCATAGTAGATAATAATATTAAAATCATCTTAGGTGGCGGAGATATTGTTGCGGCAGCTTCGACCTCTGGATATAAAGATAAAGTTTACCATGCTTCAACAGGAGGAGGAGCTACACTAGAATATCTAGAAGGAAAAACTCTACCTGGATTGGAAGCCATAAAGTAAAATGAAAGGAACTGTAGTTGTTGCTAATCCAACTAATGAAGACCATATAAAACAAATAGAAGAATACGAACGCCAAAATAATTTAGAAAATACAATTTCTCAATATTTCAAAAAAGATAGAACTTTATTAACAGAAATGGATTCTAATCAACAACAGCAAGAAACGCCAGAAATAACTAAAATACTATTCTTGGTATCTAACGGAACAATTGTAGCACTATCTTGTCTTATTGGAGAGACAGACAGGAAAGCTTGCCAAATAACAATATATCCATCATCTATGAAATGGCAAGAAAAAATGCTAGAAGAAACGGAAAATTATGCTTTCTTCACTTTAAAAATGGAAGAGCTTGCATTGTTTCAAGAGGAGAAAACACAAATTCCAGACACCTACCTTTCTAATCATGGATTTGAAGGATTGGGTGTGGTGTCTGGAAGGCAAGTATACATTAAGTCGAGAAGCCTAGAAGAAAGAAAAGCTTATCAAATGTAAAAGGAAATGATTAAATGATTATAGCATTAAACAATAAAAGTAATTTTACTAAAGAAGAATTCTTAGAATATAAAGAAAAATTAAATAAAATACAAAAAAATGCAAACCTCATATTATGTCCAACAAATTTATATATAGGTTTGGTAGAACAATCAAACATTGGATTAGGCGCCCAAAATGTAAGTAAAACCTCATGTGGTGCATATACAGGTGAGATATCAGCAACGCAATTAAAATCAATGGGTGTAAAATATTGTATTGTTGGTCACTCTGAACGAAGAAAATATCAACATGAAACAGATGAAGAAATAAATCAGAAAGTTAAATTGTTACTAAAAGAAGAAATAATCCCGATTATCTGTGTAGGAGAAGAAAAGGAAGAACGTGAAACTAATAGACAAAATGAAGTAATCGCAAAAGAGCTAGAAGAAGCTTTAAAAGATTTGACCATAGAAGAAAAGAAAAAAGTAATAATTGCCTATGAACCTATTTGGGCGATTGGAACAGGTTTAATTCCAACCAATGAAGAGATAGAAAAAATCATAAATTTAATTAAATGTCATTTACCAAATACGAAGGTATTGTATGGTGGTAGTGCAAATGAGAATAACATAGAAGAGTTAAGAAAAATATCTGTAATAGACGGCTATTTATTAGGTGGGATAAGTCTAAAACTAGAAAAATTAGACATATTTTTAGAAAAACTAGAAAATTAGACAAATTAGACAGTTTCGACAAAACTTGTCTTTTTTTTCTCTATCATTTTTTAGGAAGCTAGTATATAATGAAAATACGTGCAGTACTGAGAGGAGAACAAATGAAAAAGACAAGAGTATTAGTAGTAGATGATAATAAAAGTTTAGTAGAAATGATTAAGGAATATTTTAAAGAGAGGACCGAAGTGACAATTTCACTAGAAGCTTATGACGGAGCTGAAGGAATCCATTTAATAGAAAAGAAACAAGAAGAATATGATATCATTTTATTAGACCTAATTATGCCTAATAAAGACGGTATAGCAGTACTGGAATATATGAAAAAGAAATCAATTAATAAAAAGGTAATCGTATTAACATCTTACAATACACAAGATATGATACGTAAAGTTTCTGAATTAGGGGTAAATTACTTTATTTTAAAACCGTTTGAATTAGAAGACTTAGAAAAGAGGATTTTAGAAGTAGCAGCAGGAGTAAAATTTGGAGGAAAAGAAATCGATGTTTATCACAATAATCTTCAAATAGCTATAACTAAGACCTTACATGAATTAGGAGTACCTTCTCACATCAAGGGATACCAATACATTAGAGAAAGTATTTCTTTAGTATATGAGCGTCCAGAAATTATTGGCGGAATTACCAAAGAATTATACCCAGAAGTCGCTAAAAGGTTTAATACAACAGTATCAAGGGTAGAAAGAGCAATAAGACATGCAATAGAAGTAAGTTGGAATAGAGGTAATTGGGATCTTATGGAAGAAATATTCGGTCACAGTGTAGATATAGATAAAGCCAAACCAACAAATTCAGAATTTATTATCACTGTAGCTGACAAACTAAGATTGGAATTTAGTAAACCATTAGCTAACTAAGACGAATGCACGTCTTTTTTTTCTTTAATTGACTTTTAAAAAGAAAAAAAGTATACTTTTTTTAGGAAATATGTTAGGAGGGAACAAATTATGGAACGAAAAATAGAAAGATTTTTTCAAAAGTGGCAAAAAGATATTATTAGAAAACCTTTAATTTTATACGGACCGAAACAAGTAGGAAAAAGTTATTCTGCTCTAGCTTTCGGAAAATTAAATTATAAAAATACAATCTATTTTAATACTAGTAATAATAAGCCCTTAGAAGATTTGTTTATAAGGGAAAAATCAACAGAGCGTATAATATTAAATTTATCCCTTCTATCAGGAGAAACAATATTACCAGAAGACACGTTAATTATATTTGATAACATAAATAGTGTAGAAATTGTGAAAGGCTTAAAATTATTTGGAAGTGAACATAGCAAATATCATATAATGGCAATTACATCTAGAAGAGAAAATCTAACCCTTTTTAAAGGTGAAGAGCTACAATTTAAAGGTATGAATGAAATGGACTTTGAGGAGTTTTTATGGGCTAAAAATGAAAGAGCTTTAGCTGAATTAATACGTGAATCTTTCACTAAACATAAAACTTGTCCTTTTCATAAATTAGCATTAGAATTATTTCAAGAATATTTAATGATAGGAGGATTGCCAGAAGTAGTAGATGCTAATCTTACAGGTAAAAATGAACAAGAAATAGACATTATTAAGCAAAAAATACTAGAAGTGTATGAAAGAGAATTAATTTCATGTAAAACACTCATCGATATACCAAGAGGATTAGAAGTAATTGAGTCCCTTCCAGAACAGCTAAAAAAAGAAAACAAGAAATTTCAATATGGCATAATTGGCACAGGAAGACGTGCTAAAGAATATGAAAGCACTATTAACTTTTTGGTAAACAACCAAATTGTGTATAGAAGTTATAAAATATCAACAGTTAAATCACCTCTTAGTAGTTGCCGAGAAACTGATAGTTTTAAATTATATTTGCCAGATGATGGACTATTATTTTCCATGTTGCATATGACATTAAAACAATTATTAAGTGATGAAAAAACAAAAGAAATACTTTATGAAAATAACATAGCTAAATCTTTGGCAGAAGCTGGATATGCTTTATATTACTATCAGTCTGAAGGGAAAGCAGAAGTGAATTTTGTAATTCAAAACAGAATGGGCAAGATTATTCCAATAGAATTAATTACGAAGCGAGACTCCAAAGCAAAATCTTTATCTGTATTTATGAAAAAATTCACAGTAACTGAGGCTTATAGAGTAACGGAAAATAATTTTTCAACAAAAAAAGAAATTAGATATATTCCAATTTATGCAATGTTTTGTTTAAATGATAATAGAGTATAAGGAGACGATAAAATGAAAAAACCAATAGTACTTGCAATACTAGACGGATATGGACTAAGAAAAGAAACGCATGGAAATGCAGTGGCTTTAGCGAAAAATCCGATATTTACTGAATTGTGGAATAATTACCCACACACCACACTAACAGCATCTGGACAGTTAGTGGGTCTACCCAAAGGACAAATGGGTAATAGTGAAGTTGGACATATGAATATAGGCGCTGGTAGAATAGTTTACCAGCCATTAGAAATGATTAATAAATCAATTGAAGATAAAGAGTTCTTTCAAAATGAAGAAATTAAAGAAGTAATGAATCATGTTAAGAAAAATGCTTCAAAATTACATTTAATGGGACTTGTAAGTGACGGGGGAGTACATTCGCACATAAATCATCTACTTGCTTTATTAGATATGTGCAAATTAGAAGGAATAAATAATGTATATCTTCATTTATTTACAGACGGAAGAGATGTACCTCCAAAAAGTGCTTATACTTACATAGAAAAAGTAGAAGAAAAATTAAAAGAATTAGGCTTTGGACAAATAGCTTCTATTTCAGGAAGATATTATGCTATGGATAGAGATAATAACTATGATAGATTAATAAAAGCTTATGATGTTATTGTAAATAATAAAGGAGAAGTAAATGATTCTCCTAAACAATACATTGAAAAAAGTTATAAAGAAGAAATTATTGATGAATTTTTCTTACCAGCTAAGTTTACAGAACAAGGCAACATAGAGGAAAATGATGGGGTTATAGCATTTAATTTTAGAAAAGATAGATTACGTGAATTAATGACAGCAATAACTAATCCAACCGCTGTTGAAATGGAAACTGTAACTTTCAATAATTTAAAGACATTAACAATGATGCCCGTAGTTGAGTCTGTAAAAGCACCTCACGCTTTTAGCGATCCAGTATTGACAAATATTTTAGGAGAATACATTGAAAAACAAAATTTATCACAGTTACGAATTGCAGAAACAGAAAAATATGCTCATGTAACTTTCTTCTTTGATGGGGGAAAAGAAATTGATTACAGAAATGAAAAGAAAATTTTAATACCTTCTCCTAAAGTAGCAACTTATGACTTAAAACCAGAGATGAGTGCTAACGAAGTTACAGAAAATTTATTAACAGAATTAGGAAATACAGATTTGGTAATCTTAAATTTTGCTAATGGTGATATGGTAGGGCATACTGGTGTATTAGAAGCAGCCATTAAAGCTGTAGAAACAGTAGACAAAAATTTAAAACTAATTTATGACAAAGTAATGGAATTAGGTGGTATTTTAATTGTTACTGCAGATCATGGTAATTGTGAAGAAATGTTAGATGATAATGATAATATAGTCACATCCCATACAACTAACCCTGTACCTTTTATAATTACAAAAAAAGATATCAAACTTCACGAAGGAAAATTAGGAGATATTGCTCCAACTATCCTAGACTTAATGAATTTAGAAAAACCGGTTGAAATGACAGGAGAAAGTTTAATTGAAAAATAAAAACAATGCTAAGATTTTTTCTAGCATTGTTTTTCTATGATATGATCAAAAAGTTTGAAATCAAAGTCTAATAAAATGTCTAGACTAATATTTAAAGCCTTTGCAATTCTCCAGACTGTGTAGAGAGAAATTGTTTTTTTTCCGGAAAAAGACTCTATAGAACGGATAAACTCATGTGAAACGTCAATAGCCTCAGCTAGTTCAGCTTGTGTCCAGCCCTTAGCAATACGTGCGTCTCTAATGCGTTCAATAACCATTTTTTTAAAGTACATCTCACATAATTTTCTTTCTTTTATATTCATAACCTCACCTAGGATTAGTGTGCTCGATTTTTAAATTAATATTCTAAAAACGCATTTGTTCGATTGCCTGACTAGAAAAACTCTATTATAATAAGAATAAAAGTGAGGAAAATATGAAGGAAAGATTAATTTTTCATGTGGACGTAAATAATGCTTTTTTATCATGGACCGCGGTCCTTTTATTAAAACAAGGGTATAAGATAGATATAAGAAAAATACCCGCAATAATTGGTGGTTCTGAAAGCGAAAGAAGAGGGATTGTATTAGCTAAGTCGCCAGTAGCTAAAAAATATGGGGTAAAAACAGCGGAAACTATTTATCAAGCGAAGAAGAAATGTCCGAATTTGAAGGTTTTTCCCCCTAATTACCGTTGGTATTATGAACAATCAAAAAGACTTTTTGAATATTTATCTAAATATTCTCCAGTATTAGAAAAATTCTCAATTGATGAATGTTTTATTGATATGACCGGAACAAATTACTTATATAAGGATTACTATCAATTAGCGATGAAAATAAAGGAAGAAGTTAAAGAAAACTTTGGTTTTACAGTAAATGTAGGTATTGGGAATAATAAATTATGTGCCAAAATGGCTTCTGACTTTGAAAAACCAGATAAAGTGCATACCCTATTAAAAGATGAAATCGAAAAAAAACTTTGGCCATTAAATGTTGGAGATTTATTTATGGTGGGGAAAAGAACAACAGAAGAGTTAAATAAACTTAATATTTTCACTATAAAAGATTTAGCTATGGCTAGTGACAAAATATTAGAAAGACAATTCAAAAATCAAGCCAGATATTTAAAAGAAGCAGCTTGGGGAATAGATAATACAAGAGTAGAGCCAAGAAGTAGTAAGACAACTAGCATTTCTACAACAGAAACACTGATTCATGATTATACAGATGAGGAAAAATTAAAAGAAATTTTATTTAGGCAAACAGAAGATGTAACTAGAGAATTAAGAAAACAAAAACAGTATGCAAAAACAGTAGCGGTTATTTATAAGAATAATAACTTCAGAAATTATTCTGCTCAATCCAAATTATCGCACCCTACAAATAGCACAAAAGAGATTTATAAGCTAGTAATAGAAATTTTTAATAAAAGTTATAAAAAAGATCCAATTCGTTTAATTGGAGTAAGATTAGCAGATTTGCAAGAAACAAAAGAACGACAACTGACATTATTTGAAGAAAACGCCATGGAAGAAGAAAAAGAAGAAGAAATTCAAAAAACTATTGATGATATTAATCAAAAGTTCGGTAAATCAATTGTTGCACCAGCATCACTAAAAATTATAGGGAACCCAAAATCAAAAAGAAATTTAAAGGATTGAAAAATTCTTTTTTTTGTTTAAAAATAAAAAAATATACAAAAAAATGCTTGCATTTGTTGATATTCCTTGCTATAATCAATTACGTGTGACTGCTTAGATGTGCGAGGTTGTCGATACACCAGGTTAAGTTGCTAATTTGGTGTACGGGGTATTTGCACGGAGCAAGTCTATACTAGATATAGGCGAAGGGAGGATTTTTAATGTCAACATCAAAAGTTCGCATTAGATTAAAATCATATGATCACAGAATTCTTGATAATGCAGTAACTAAAATTGTTGAAACAATCAAAAGATCAGGTGGAGAAATTTCTGGTCCAGTACCACTTCCAACTGAAATCGAAAAATTTACAATTTTAAGAGCTGTTCATAAATATAAAGATTCACGTGAACAATTCGAAATGCGTACGCATAAGAGACTTATTGATATCAAAAATCCTAGCAAGGAAACTATTGATGCGTTAGCTCATTTAGATTTACCTAGCGGGGTTGATATTGAAATCAAAACAAAATAATAGGAGGAAACAATAATGAAAGGAATCTTAGGTAAAAAAGTCGGAATGACTCAAGTGTTCACTAAGAACGGAAAGTTAATTCCAGTTACTGTAATTGAAGTTGAACCAAATGTTGTAACTCAAATTAAAACAGTAGCAAATGATGGTTATGATGCAATTCAAATTGCGACTGACACTATCAGAGAAAAATTATCAAACAAACCAGCAATCGGTCATACTAAGAAAGCTGGAACTGAACCTAAGCGCTTCTTAAGAGAAATTAGAGGAGTAAATATAGAAGATTATACATTAGGACAAGTAATTAATGTTAATATCTTCGAAGAAGGAGAAATGGTTGACGTAAGCGGAATCAGTAAAGGTAAAGGATTCCAAGGTGTTATTAAACGTCATAACCAAAGCCGTGGACCTATGGGTCATGGTTCTCAATACCACAGAGGTGTAGGTTCATTAGGTACTATGTTACCAATGCACGTTTTGAAAGGTAAGAAAATGCCTGGACAAATGGGTAATGTAGCAAGAACTGTTCAAAATCTAGAAATTATTTCAGTAGATACTGAAAACAATGTAATCTTAGTAAAAGGTAATGTTCCAGGTCCAAAGAAATCATTAGTTATGATTCGTACTGCGGTTAAAAAACCAAATGTTAAAAAAGAAGCTGCTGACTTAGTTTCATATGAAGCTCCAAAAGCTGAAGTTGAAACTAATACAGAAGCAAACACACCTGCAGAAGAAACAGCAGAATAAAATCATCACAGGAACAAATTAAAAATGAAAATAAATATAATAATGAAATGTGATGAAAGGAGGAATCGTAGATGAAAAAAGTAGAACTTTTAAATCTAAAAGGTGAAAAAGTAAAGGACATTAACTTGAATGAAAATGTATTTGGTATTGAACCAAATAAAAATGTTTTATATGATGCAATCATTTTATCAAGAGCATCATTAAGACAAGGAACACACAGTACTAAGAATAGAAGTGAAGTAAGTGGTGGCGGAAGAAAGCCATGGAGACAAAAAGGAACTGGACGTGCACGTCAAGGTTCTATCAGATCTGTACAATGGGTAGGTGGAGGAAGATATGGAACTCCAGTACCAAGAGATTACAGTAAAAAACAAAATCGTAAAGAAAGAAGACTTGCTATTAAGTCAGCTTTAGCTTATAAAGCACAAGAAAATGGAGTAATCGTATTAGAAAACTTAAGTTTAGCAACACCTAAGACAAAAGATATGAAAGCTTTATTAGAAACATTAAAAATTGCTGATAAAAAAGTATTATTAGTAGTAAAAGAATTTGATGATAATATGATTTTAGCATCAAGAAACTTACAAAATGTAGTGCTAATTTCAGCAAATGAAATCAATGTATTAGATGTTGTGGGTACAAACGTAGTAGTATTTACACAAGATGCGTTAAACGCTGTAGAGGAGGTGCTTAAATAATGAGAGACACTAAATATTTAGAAATTATCAAGGCACCAGTTATTACTGAAAAATCAATGGCTGATAAAGAAAATGGAAAATATACATTCAAAGTTGATCCAAGAGCTAACAAAATTGAAATTAAAAACGCAATTGAAAAAATCTTTAATGTTAAGGTTACATCAATCAGAACACTTAATGTAAAACCTAAAAAGAGAAGAGTTGGTCGTTATACAGGATTAACGAATCGTACAAAAAAAGCAATTGTTACTTTAGCTGAAGGACAAACAATTGATCTTGGTTAGAAGGAGGAAATAAATTATGGCAATTAAAACATATAAACCTACTACACCAGGTCGTAGAAAAATGAGTACTTTAGTAAATGGAGAAATTACAAAAAGTACTCCTGAAAAATCTCTATTAACTACTATTAAGAAAAATAGTGGACGTAATAATCAAGGTAAGATAACTGTTCGTCATCAAGGTGGCGGAGCAAAAAGAAAATATCGTATCATTGATTTCAAGAGAAACAAATTAGAGATACCTGGTACAGTAGCAAGTATCGAATATGATCCAAATAGAACAGCAAACATCGCATTAATTAATTATGCAGATGGTGAAAAAAGATATATCATCGCTCCAAAAGGACTAGAAGTTGGAATGAAAGTTGAAGCCGGAGCAAATGCTGATATCAAAGTTGGTAATGCATTACCAATCATGAATATCCCAGTAGGTACAATGATTCATAATATTGAATTACGTCCAGGAAAGGGTGGGGAATTAGCAAGATCTGCTGGTAGCTCTGCACAAATCCTTGGCCGTGAAGGTAAATATGTAATGATTCGTTTATCAAGTGGTGAACAAAGAAAAGTTTTAGGAACATGTATGGCAACAGTTGGTGAAGTTGGAAATGAAGATGCTTCACTAGTTAGAATAGGTAAAGCAGGACGCAAACGTCATATGGGAATTAGACCAACAGTTCGTGGTTCTGTTATGAACCCTAACGACCATCCACATGGTGGTGGTGAAGGACGTGCTCCAGTAGGACGTAAAGCACCAATGACTCCATGGGGTAAACCTGCACTTGGATTAAAGACACGTAAGAAGAAACAATCAGACAAATTCATCGTACGTCGTCGTAATAGTAAATAGGAAAGGATGATTAAATAATGGCAAGAAGTTTAAAAAAAGGGCCTTATGTATTCGATAGATTATTAAAAAAGGTTCAAGAATTAAATAAATCTGGAAAAAAAGAAGTCATTAAAACATGGTCACGCCGTTCCACAATCTATCCTGATTTTATAGGACATACATTTGCCGTTCACAATGGTAAAGAATTTATACCAGTATATGTTACTGAAGACATGGTAGGACATAAATTAGGTGAATTTGCATTAACTCGTAAATTCGGTGGACATGGTTCAGACAAGAAATAATTAAAAAATGACTAGGAGGGAAAAAAATGGAAGCAAGAGCAATTGCTAAAGGTCTTAGAGTATCACCAATCAGAGCTCGTTTAACAATTGACATGATTCGTGGTAAAAGTGTACAAGAAGCAGCTAACATTTTAGTAAACACAACCAATAAGTCAGCAAGACTTATCAAAAAAGTTTTAGATTCTGCTATTGCAAATGCAGTTAATAATAACAATGCAGATGCTGCTACACTTTATGTAAAAGAAGCAAGAGTAGATGCTGGTCCTGTTATGAAACGTCACTTTTTTGATTCACGTTCTCACATAGGACATAGAGATCATAGAACTAGTCACATTATTATCGCAGTGGCTACAAAAAACTAATAAGGAGGTTAAATTATGGGACAAAAAGTTAATCCTAATGGACTTAGACTTGGCATCAACAAAGATTGGGAAGCAAAATGGTATGCAAGCAAAAAGGATTTTTCAAAAGTTTTATCTAAAGATATCGCTATTCGTAATTATTTAGATAAAAATCTAAAAAATGCTGGCATTGCTAAAGTTGAAATTGAAAGAACTGCTAAAAGATGTGAAGTTGTAATCCATACTTCTAAACCAGGTGTTATGATTGGTCGTGGTGGAGAAGAAATAGAAAAGTTAAAGAAACAACTATCAAAGATTGCTGATGAAAACGTTCAAATTTCAATCGTTGATATTAAAAAAGCAGATATGAATGCTCAATTAGTTGCAGACTCTATTGCAAACCAAATTACTAACAGAGCATCATTCCGTATGGCTCAAAAACGTGCTATTAGAAATGCTATGAAAGCTGGAGCTAAAGGAATTAAAACATCAGTATCTGGTCGTTTAGGTGGTGCTGATATGGCACGTAGCGAAGGATACACAGAAGGAACTATTCCTCTACATACATTAAGAGCAGATGTTGATTATGCAACAGCAGAAGCTGATACAACATTTGGTAAGATTGGTGTAAAGGTTTGGATCTATAAAGGAGAAATCCTAAACAAGAAATCTAAGGGAGGTAATTAATATGTTAATACCGTCAAGAACTAAATATCGTCGTGTTCATAGATTACCTTACGAAGGAAGATCACGTGGAAACAGAACATTAAGTTTTGGAGATTATGGTCTTCAAGCAAAAGAAGGAGCTTGGATTACAGCTAACCAAATCGAAGCTGCTCGTATTGCTATGACTCGTTACATGAAACGTGGTGGTAAAGTTTGGATCAATATCTTCCCACATATGCCACTTACTAGAAAACCAATCGGTACAAGACAAGGTAAAGGTAAAGGTAATGTTGAAGGATGGGTTGCTGTTGTAAAAGAAGGAAAAATTTTATTCGAAGTTTCTGGAGTTAGTGAGGAAGTTGCTCGTGAAGCATTACGTTTAGCATCTCACAAACTACCAATAGCAACAAAATTTGTAATGAAAGAAAATGGTGGTGAAAATAATGAAGGTTAAAGAGATTAGAGAATTAACAACTGAAGAAATCAATACAAAATTATTCGAAGCAAAACAAGAACTATTTAACTTACGTTTCCAACAAGCTACAGGAAACCTTGAAAAACCTTCTAGAATTAGAGATTTAAGACACACCGTTGCAAGAATGAAAACTGTTCTAAAAGAACGTGAAAGTAACGAATAGGAGGTTATATAATGGAAAAGAAAATTAAAAGAGAATTAGTTGGAAAAGTAGTTAGCGCAACTAATGATAAGACAATAAGTGTTTTAGTTGAAACTTATAAAAACCATCCGTTATATCACAAAAGAGTTAAAAGCTCTAAAAAATATAGTGTACATGATGAAAAAAATGTTGCTAAAGTTGGAGACACAGTTCGTATAGCTGAAACTAGACCAATGTCAAAAACTAAGCATTTCTATTTAAAAGAAGTAGTAAAAGAAGCAGTTATTATTTAACGCTTAGATGATTGGAAAGAAGGAGGAATAATCTATGTTACAACAAGAAAGTCGTTTAAAAGTTGCTGACAATACTGGTGCACGTGAATTATTAGTAATTCGTGTTCTAGGTGGAAGCAAAGTAAAAACAGGCAACATTGGTGATGTGGTAGTTGGAACAGTAAAAAATGCAATTCCTAACTCACCTATGCCAAAAGGAAAAGTTGTAAAAGCAGTTATCGTTCGTAGTCGTCAAGGCGTTCGTCGTGAAGATGGATCATATATTAAGTTCGATGACAATGCTTGCGTTATCATTCGTGATGACAAGAGTCCAGTAGGTACTCGTATTTTTGGACCAGTCGCAAGAGAACTTCGTGATAAAGATTACATGAAAATTGTTTCTTTAGCAAAAGAAGTACTATAATGAGGAGGATAAATTATGAACTTTAAAGTAGGAGATAAAGTTGTAGTTATCGCTGGTTCTGATAAAGGTAAAGAAGGAAAAATTATTAAAACATTAAGAAGCGAAAACAAAGTTGTAGTTGAAGGTGTTAATGTAGTAAAAAAACATCAAAAACCTACAGCTAATGAAAATGGTGGAATTATTGAAGTAGAAAAACCAATTCATGCATCAAATGTTATGATCGTTGATCCTAAAACAAAAAAAGGAACTAGAATCGGACATACAACTGATACAAAAACAGGTAAAAAAATTAGAATTACAAAAAAATCAAACGAGAAGCTTGATTAATTGGAAGGAGGGTAACTATGAACCGCCTAAAAGAGAAATACTTAAATGAAGTTGTTCCAAGTTTAAAAGAAAAATATAATTATAAATCAATTATGGAAGTTCCAAAGTTAGAAAAGATTGTTATTAATATCGGTGTAGGTGATGCTACATCTAACTCAAAATTAATTGATGCAGCAGTTGCTGATTTAGCAAAAATTTCTGGACAAAAACCAGTAGTAACTCGCGCTAAAAAATCAATCGCTGGATTTAAGGTAAGAGCAGGACATGCTATCGGATGTAAAGTTACATTACGTGGAGAAAACATGTATAATTTTATGGATAAGTTAATCGCAATTGCTTTACCAAGTGTTAGAGATTTCCGTGGAGTTAGTCCAAAAGCTTTCGACGGTAGAGGAAACTATACAATGGGAATTAAAGAACAATTAATCTTTTCAGAAATTGATTATGATGAAGTTGTAAAAGTACGTGGAATGGACATCGTATTTGTAACAACAGCAAAGACTAACGAAGAATCATTCGATTTATTAAATGGACTTGGAATTCCTTTTAGAAAGTAAAAATGGGAGGAATATTATGGCAAAGAAAAGTATGATAGTAAAAGCTAATAGACCACAAAAGTTTAAAGTACGTGAATATACTAGATGTGCTCGTTGTGGTAGACCTCACGCAGTTATGAGTAAATTCGGAATCTGCCGTATTTGCTTCCGTGAATTAGCTTATAAAGGACAAATACCAGGACTTAAAAAATCAAGTTGGTAATTGGAAAGGAGGAATTTAAATGGCAGTAGTAACAGATACAATTGCAGATATGCTAACTCGTATTCGTAATGCTAATCAAATGCGTTATGAAGAAGTAGAAGTACCTGCATCAAAAATGAAAGAAGAAATTGCAAGAATTTTAAAAGATGAAGGATTTATCAAAGATTATAAAGTTGTAAAAGAAGATGCTCAAGGAAAAATTCTAGTAACTTTAAAGTATGATAAAAAAGAAAGAGTTATCACTGGGCTAAAAAGAATTTCTAAACCAGGTCTTCGTGTATATGTTAACAGTAATGAAATTCCAAGAGTATTAAATGGATTAGGAATCGCTATCCTTTCTACATCTAAAGGAATTATGACAGATAAAGAAGCACGTAAAGAAAATATAGGTGGGGAAGTTCTAGCTTATATTTGGTAATAAAGAAAATATAAGGAGGTGTCAAGATGAGCCGTATAGGAAATCGTACAATTATTGTTCCAGAAGGTGTTACAGTAACTGAAGAAAATAATACAGTAACAGTAACTGGACCAAAAGGAACTTTATCTCAAGTAATGTTAAAAGATATTACAATGAAGCAAGAAGATAACAAAATTACTTTAGAACGTAAAAACGAAAATGCTAAAGCGATGCACGGTACAATGAACGCTTTAATCCACAACATGATTGAAGGAGTTACAAAAGGTTTTGAAAAAGGATTAGAGATTATTGGTGTCGGATATCGTTTCAATATTCAAGGTAAAAAATTAGTAATCAGTGCTGGTTATTCTCATCCAGTAGAGATGGAAATTCCAGAAGGTTTAACAGTAGAAGCTAACGGGAATACTGAAATCACTATCAAAGGTATTGATAAAGTATTAGTTGGAGAATTTGCTGCTAATGTAAGAAAAGTAAGACAACCTGAACCATATAAAGGTAAAGGTATTCGTTATAAAGACGAACATGTTCGTCGTAAAGAAGGAAAGAAAGCTGCTTAATAAGTAGGAAAGGAGAAAACAAAGTATGATAAAGAAAGAATCTCGTAATAGTATGCGTGTTGTTCGTCATGAAAGAGTTCGTAAGAATGTTTTCGGAACAAGCGAAGTACCAAGATTATGCGTATTCCGTTCTAACACTGGAATCTATGCTCAAATTATCGATGATGAAACTAGAACTACTCTTGTATCTGCTTCCTCATTAGACAAAGATTTAAAAATTGCAAACGGAAGTAATGTAGAAGCAGCTAAAGTTGTTGGTGAAGCTATCGCTAAAAAAGCAACAAACGCAAAAATTACAAAAGTGGTATTTGATAGAGGAGGATACCTTTATCATGGACGTGTTAAAGCTTTAGCAGAAGCTGCACGTGAAAATGGATTAGAATTCTAATAGGAGGGTATTATGCAAAGAAAGTCTCAAGAACCTAGAGAAAAGTTGTATGAAGAATTAGTAATCGACGTTAAAAGCGTAGTAAAAGTTACTAAAGGTGGACGTCGTAGAAGATATTCAGCAACTGTTGTTGTAGGTGACCGTAAAGGTAAAGTTGGATTAGGTATTGGAAAAGCTAATGAAGTACCTGATGCAATTAAGAAAGCAATTCAAGATGCAAACAAGAAAATGATCACAATACCTCTAATCGATGGAAGAACAGTAGCTCATGAAATGGTAGGAACAAGTGGTGCTGCAAGAGTTATCATTAAACCTGCTCCAGCTGGTACTGGTATCATTGCTGGTGGATCTGTTCGTGCTATCTTAGAATTAGCAGGAATTCGTGATGTTGTCTCTAAATCACTAGGAGCAAGAACTAAAATTAATACTGCAACTGCTGCATTAAACGCATTAAAAGCAATGAAAACTGTTGAACAAGTAGCAGCACTTCGCGGTAAAACAGTAGAGGAGATATTAGGATAATGAAATTACATGAATTAGAAAAAAATATCGGTGCTACTCATGCAAGAAAACGTGTAGGACGCGGTCCAGGTAGTGGTCTTGGTAAAACATGTGGACGCGGACAAAAAGGACAAAAAGCACGTAGTGGTGGTAGTATCAATCCAGTATTTGAAGGTGGACAATTACCATTATATAGAAGACTTCCAAAAAGAGGTTTTACAAATGCATTATTTAAGGTTAAATATGCTACAGTTAATGTAGGAGATTTAAATGTATTTGAAGATGGTACTGTGGTAACACCTGCATTATTAATGGAAAAAGGAATTATTAAAAAGGAATTAGATGGACTTAAAATTTTAGGAAATGGAAAATTAGAACATAAATTAACTATTCAAGCAAATAAATTTTCAACAAGTGCATTAGAAAAGATCAAAGAATCAGGAAGTAAAGCTGAGGTGATCTAGTATGTTCAAAACTATGAAGCAATTATTTACCTCAACAAATAAAGATTTACGTCATCGTATTTACTTTACGCTTGGGGCATTAATGATCTTCATATTAGGTATTTCGATTCGAGTTCCGGGAACACAAGATTTAACTAGTAGTTTGGGTTTTTTAGAATTAATTAACACCCTAGGCGGTGGAGCATTAAAAAACTTTTCCATTTTTGCATTAGGTGTCATGCCATATATTACAGCATCCATCATTATGCAATTATTACAAATGGATATAATCCCTTACTTTACTGAATTAAGTAAGCAAGGGGCTACTGGAAGGCAAAAGTTAAACCAAATTACTAGATATTTAGGTATTGCGTTTGCTTTTATTGAAGGATATGCCTTTGCATTTGCCTTCATAGGTAAAACAGGTGATGTATTAGAATACTTATATATCGCAACTGTATTAACAGCAGGTACTGCATTCTTATTATGGTTAGGAGATCAAATAACACAAAAAGGAATAGGAAATGGTACAAGTTTAATTATTATGGCAGGTATCATTGCTACTCTTCCTCAAATGTTTATTGATGCCTTTGCAGGACTTGTAGCATTCGATGGAACAGCGCAAGTAATTACATTAGGAATTATTAAATTTATATTATTCGTAATTGTATACTTTGCAATTGTTATTGGAATGATTTTTGTTCAAGAATCAGAAAGAAGAATACCAATCCAATATGCCAATAAATCAACAAGTGCATATGGAAAATCAGCTCAAAGTTTTATGCCCATAAAAATAAATACTGCCGGAGTAATTCCAGTAATCTTTGCATCAAGCTTATTAGCAATCCCTGGAATTTTGGCACAAGTAATAAAAAATGAAACTTTTACTTTAGTGGTACAAAAATATTTAACTTATACTACTCCAGTAGGATTTTCTATTTATGTAGTATTTATATTTTTCTTTGCATACTTCTACACTTTTATTCAAGTAAAACCAGAGGAGTTTGCTAAGAATTTACAAGAAAACGGAGGGTACATACCTGGAATCAGACCAGGAGAAGCAACAAAAAAACACTTAAGTAAAATTTTAGCGAGACTTACTATTTTAGGTGCAACATTCTTAGTAGTAATCGCCGGATTACCGATTCTATTTTCTAAATTAACAAGCTTACCTACTAGTGTATCAATCGGTGGTACAGGATTATTAATCGTAGTAGGTGTAGCGTTAGAAACTTATAAACAATTGGAAGGAAGTATTTTGACCAGAAGTTATAAGAGAGGATATAGTAGAAGGTAAAAATGAAAAGTATTATGTTTATAGCTCCACCAGCTGCGGGAAAAGGTACGCAAGCAGAGTTGGTGGAGGCTAAATATCATATACCACATATATCAACTGGAGATATTTTAAGAGAAATGTCTAAAGAAGATAGTGAGGTAGGAAATTATATTGCTGAAACCCTAGCAAGTGGAAAATTAGTAAAAGATGAAATTACATATCAACTAATTGAAAAAAGATTACAAGAGGAAGATTGCAAAAATGGTTATATCATTGACGGTTTTCCAAGAAGTTTAGATCAAGCTGTTGAATATGATAAAATCCTAGCAAGATTAGGATATGAAGTAGGAAATGTAATTTCAATTGTAATCGATGAAAAGACATTAGAAAAAAGAATTACAGGAAGAAGAATTTGTGAAGATTGCCAAGCTGTATATAATATTAACGAGAAAGCAAGTGCTCCACAAATTGAATCTGTATGCGATATCTGTGGCGGAAGGTTATATCAAAGAAATGATGACAACTTAGAAGCTTTTCAAACTAGATATAAAATGTATCAAGAAAAAACAGAACCAATTATTGACCATTATAGACAACAAGGTGTATTACATGAGGTAAATGGAAATGATACAATTGAAAATGTCTTTCGTGAGATAGACAAGATTATCAGCATGTCATCAAAATAAATGGAGATGAAAATTAATGATAACAATTAAAAGTAAAAGAGAAGTTGAATTATTAAAAATAGCTGGTAATATAGTATATCAAACCCATCAGTATCTAAAACCATATATAAAAGAAGGAATCACGACTAAAGAGTTGGATAAGTTAGCAGAAGACTTTATTAGAAGTAAAAATGCTACTCCTTCTTTTAAGGGATACGAGGGGTTCCCATCTACACTATGTACAAGTATCAACTCTGAAGTGGTTCATGGGTTTCCAAGTGATAGAAAATTAAAAAATGGAGACATTATTTCTATTGACATTGGAGCTTGTTATAAAGGTTATCATGGAGACTCTGCTTGGACTTACATAGTGGGAGAAGTAGATGATAAAACAAAAAAACTACTAGAAGACACTGAAAAATCTCTATTTGTAGGCTTAGCTCAAGTAAAGCCGGGCAACAGAATCGGAGATATTGGTTATGCGATTGAACAGTACGCCCATAAGCATAATCTAGGGGTCGTAAGAGAACTATGCGGTCACGGAGTGGGAACTTCTGTTCATGAAGATCCCGAAGTGCCAAATTATGGTATTCCAAATACTGGTCCAAGACTAAAAGAAGGTATGGTAATTGCTGTAGAGCCAATGTTGACATTAGGTAGACCTGATATATTTATTCATGACAATGATTGGACAATTGATACACAAGATGGTAGTTTATCAGCGCACTTTGAACATACAGTAGTAGTGACAAAAGATGGATATCAAATCTTGACAGGAGAGTGATAAAGATGGCCAAAGAAGATACAATTGAAATTGAAGGTAAAGTTCTTGAAATTATCCCAGGTGGGAAATTTAAAGTTCAACTAGAAAATGGACACATTGTGGAAGCTCACGTTTCTGGTAAAATACGAATGAACTATATTCGTATCTTAGCAGGAGATACCGTAATGATAGAACTTTCGCCATATGATTTAACACGTGGGCGTATAACCTATCGTAAATAATAGGAGGGATAGTATGAAAGTAAAAGCATCAGTTAAGAAAATATGCGAAAAATGTAAAATCGTAAAACGTAAAGGTACAGTAAGAGTAATTTGTGAAAATCCAAAACACAAACAAAAACAAGGATAATTTTTAGGAGGTGTATTAAATGGCACGTATTAAAGGTGTAGATATTCCAAACGACAAACACATTTGTATTTCATTAACTTATATTTATGGTATTGGACAAAGTTTAGCTAAACAAATTTTAAAGGCAGTAAATATTGATCCAACTACTAAAACAAAAGATTTATCTCAAGAAGATTTAGTTAAAATCCGTGATGAAATTAACAAACATTTAACAGAAGGTGACCTTCGTCGTGAAGTAAGTATGAACATAAAAACAAAAATGGAAATTAATTCATATGAAGGAAGTCGTCATAAAAGAGGATTACCTGTAAGAGGACAAAGAACAAATCGTAATGCACGTACTCGTAAAGGTAAAGGAAAAGTAGTAGCTAATAAGAAAAAAGCTTAGTTAACTTAATGAAAGAAATTTTAAAGGAGGTAAACTTAGATGGCTTACAAAACTAGAAAAAGAAAAGTTAAAAAGAATGTTCCTGAAGGTATGGCACATATTCATTCAACATTCAATAATACAATTACTACAATCACAGATAAGGATGGTAACGTAATTAGCTGGGCATCATCTGGAGCTATCGGATTTAAAGGTAGTAAAAAATCAACTCCATTTGCTGCTGGTATGGCTGCAGAAGCTGCTGGAAAAGCTGCATATGATATGGGTATGCGTAAAGTAGAAGTACGTGTAAAAGGTTTAGGACCAGGTAGAGAAACAGCAATTCGTTCACTTCAAACTGCAGGATTAGAAGTAACTACAATTGTTGATGTAACACCAATACCACATAATGGATGTCGTCCACCAAAACGTCCACGCGTATAATTAATGAATAAGGGAGGTTAGTTTCATGTTACAATTTGAAAAACCAATTTATAAAATAACAGATTCTGTAGAAAGCAATTTCTATGGTAGATTTGAATTAGAACCATTAGAAAGAGGTTTTGGAACTACAATTGGTAATGCATTAAGAAGAGTAATGTTATCTTCTCTTCCAGGTAGTGCAATCAGTAGTATCAAAATAGACGGAGTTCTTCATGAATTTCAAACAATCGAAGGTGTTTATGAAGATGTAACAACAATCATTTTAAACTTGAAAGGTGTAGTATTTAAAAATCATTCAAATGAAGAAAAGATTGTTCGTATTAATACAACAAAAGAAGGAGAAATCACTGCTGGAGATATAGAACACGATGCTGATATCGAAGTAATTAACAAAAATAAAGTAATCGCTACATTATCAAAAGGTGCTTCTCTAAACATGGAAATGACTGTATCTAATGGTCGTGGATATGTAAGAAGTGAAGACAACAAGAAAATACATGATATTAAGAAAGCAGGAGTTATAGCTATCGACTCTTTATATTCTCCTATTGAAAGAGTATCATATGAAGTTGCAAACGCTCGTGTTGGACAAGATGAAAGTTATGATAAATTAATTTTAGACGTATGGACAAACGGTTCTATAAAACCAGAAGAAGCAATTGCTTTAGCTTCAAGAATTTTAATTGAACATTTCACTATTTTAACAGACTTATCATCAATCGCTGACGTAAGTGGAATGATGATTGAAAAAACTGAAGATCCAAAAGTAAAAGCTCTTGAAACTTCAATCGAAGACTTAGATTTTTCTGTAAGAGCTTATAACTGCTTAAAAAGAGCAGGTATTCATACTTTACAAGATCTTGTTAATAAGAGTGAATCAGATATGATGAAAATCCGTAATCTAGGAAAGAAATCATTAAAAGAGGTATTAGACAAAATTAGAGATATGGGTCTAGTATTACGTGATGACGACTAAAATATAAGGAGGAAATAACTATGAGAAAATTAGGTGTAGATAATAAACATAGAAGAAGTATGCTAGCTACTATGACTAAACAAGTAGTAGTAAATGAAAGTATTACTACAACTGAAACTAGAGCAAAAGAAGTTCGTAAGTTTGTTGAAAAAATGATTACTTATGGTAAAAAAGGTGATTTAGTTTCTCGTCGTAAAGCATTAGCATTCTTACATAATGATAAAAAAGTTGTGGATAAAATTTTCCATGATTTAGCAAAAAGATATGAAAATCGTAATGGTGGATATACTCAAATTTTAAAATTATCTGAGCGTCGTGGAGACAATTCTTTAATGGTAATTTTAAAGTTAGTAGATGAAGCTAAACCAGAAGAAAAGAAAGCTGCTAAAAAGGAAAACGCAGAAAATAAATAAGACACAAAATATTGTGTCTTATTTTATTATGTTAAATTAAAAACACACAAAATAAGTTATTAGATGAATAATAAAAGTAAAAGAAAGACCAATATTCTTTTTTTTTAAGCTAGTTTATTATATAATAAAAGTAGAAAAAGAGGTGTCAGTATGAAGGCATTAATAACAGGAGCTTCGTCAGGTATAGGCTTAGACATGGCCAGATACCTAGCTACTAAAAAGTGCGAGCTTATTTTAGTAGCTAGAAATAGAGAAAAGTTAGAGAAAATTCAAGAGTCTTTACCAACTAAAGTTACAATTATTGTAGCGGACTTATCCAACGAACAAAAAGTAAAAGAACTATATATATTAACAAAAAAAGAAAATATTGATATTTTAATAAATAATGCAGGATTTGGTATATTTGGTGAGTTTTCAGATACAGATTTACAACAAGAATTAGATATGATTAATACCAATATTAAAGCAGTTCATATTCTAACAAAAGCGTTTTTGAAGGATATGGAAAAACGAAATTCTGGATATATTTTAAACGTAGCTTCTTCAGCAGCGTTTCAGCCAGGACCTTTAATGAGTACGTACTATGCTACTAAATCATATGTTTATCAATTATCAGAAGCATTATGGTATGAGCAAAAGAAGAAAAAATCAAAAGTACAAATTTCAGTTTTATGCCCAGGACCAGTAGAAACCAATTTTAATAGTGTAGCGGGAGTAAAATTTGGAGTAAAAGCACTAAAAAGTACATATGTAGCAAAATATGCAATCGATCAGATGCTAGAGAAAAAGAAAATGCTAATCATTCCAGGATTCAAAATGAAATGTGCAAAGTTTTTTGAAAGATTTTTATCAGATAAACTCTTATTACGATGTGCATATAGAATCCAAAAGAAAAAAGCCAAATAATATAATGGCTTTTTTAAACGGTTTATTATATAATAAAACAAGAAAACAGGAGGGCGGATATGAAAGAACTATTAGAAATTACTAACTTATGTTATCAAAATTTATTTGAAAATCTCTCCTTCAAAGTAGAACAAGGCAAGTTTATAACAATCTCTGGTGGTAATAATTGTGGAAAGACGACATTAATTAGAATATTAGGCGGACAAATACCAATAGAAAAAACAATAAAATTATTAGGTATGCATATAGAAGAATATCCACAAAATCTGTGGAAAGAAATAACAGGGACTGTTATTCCACAAGATTCTGTTGAATTTTTATTTAAGACAGTAGAAGAAGAATTAAATTATGCAATCCATTTATTTAAAAAAACAGAAGAAGAAAAGAAAGAAACATATAAAGAGATTGTAAAAAAATATAAACTAACAAAGTTCCAGAAGAAAAACCCTAATGATGTTTCAGAATTTATTAAAATAAAATTACTAATAGCAAAGCAATTACTTGGATCTCCTCAAGTTCTATTTTTAGATGATATTTGCGAAGAGCTTGAAGCGAAAGAAAAAAAAGAGATGATTAATCTATTAAGAACATTACAACTAGAAACAGGTATATCTATTGTAATGACAACAAGCAATTTAAATATAGCATTAGAAAGTGATTATCTATTAATTATTTCAGAAAAGAAAATCTTATTAGAAGGAGAACCATTATCTATCATAGAAAAAGATAATGTGCTAAATAAAATAGGTTTAGAATTACCATTTATGGTAGATTTATCTGTAAAGTTAATGGATTATAATTTAGTGGAAAAAACAGAGTTAGATATAGACAGGTTGGTAGATAATATATGGAAATAAAATTAGAAAACATAAGGAAAAATGATTGGGAATTTTCCACAAGTTTATCTAGTGATGACATAGTGGGAATAACTGGTTCGGAATATGAAGAATTACTTGAAATACTGCGACTAGAAGAATTGCCAGAAGGCAATATAACAATTGATGGGATTTTACTAAATCCAGAAAATCATTTAGAGTACTACAAACGAATCAGTATCATTGAAAAAAAATTGAAGAAAATAAATTATTTAAATACTGTAAAAGAACACATGGATTACGTTATTAACTATTACCATCTTCAAATAAAAAATATAGAAAAAAAAGAAAAAGATTCTCTAAGAATTGTCGGCCTAGATGAATCCTTATTAAATAGAAATATTACAACCTTATCTAGATCAGAAAGAAAAAAAGTAGATTTAGCAATTGGTTTATTATCTAATCCGGATATTATTATTTTAGATGATCCATTTAGATTTCTAGATAATAAAAGTAGAAAAAGAATGATGATGATTCTAAAAAAATTAAAAGAACAATTCCATAAACTAATTATTATTGCAACATTAGATGAAGAAGTTTTATATCAGTATACAGATAAAATGCTATTTTTAAAAAACAAAAGAATATTTTTAGAAACAGATACAAAAGAAGGCTATGAAAGAGTCGATTACTTAAAAAGAAATGGATTTCAAGTGCCAGAAAGAGTATTATTTACTTATAAAGCAATAAAAAGAAAGAAAGTAAAAATAGAGTATCATAAAGATATTAGAGATATTATTAAAGATGTTTATAAGCATGTTTAATTAATAGGAGGATTTATGCGCTTTTTAATTACCTTATCATATGATGGCAGCAACTATATGGGATATCAAAATCAACCAGGATTGCATACTGTTCAAGAACAAATAGAATATGCATTAACAAAAATTAATAATGGGAAAAGAACAACTTTTACTTCATCGGGAAGAACCGATAAAGGAGTACACGCTAAAATGCAATGTGGACATGCAGATTTAGATATCAACATTACTGAATATAAGTTAAAAAGAGCTATGAACAGTAATCTTCCATCAGATATTCATGTAATTAACACTCAAATTGTTTCGGATTCTTTTCATGCTCGATACAATGTAGTGGAAAAAACCTATGAATATTATATAAATACCGGAGAATACAATCCATTACAAAGAAATTATGTTTTTCAGTATAACTATCATCTGAATGTAGAAAAAATGCAAGAAGGTATAAAATATTTACTAGGAAAACACGATTTTAGATCATTTGTAACTGAAAATAAGGACAAAGAAAACTGCATTAGAACGATTTCCACTGCAACTGTGGAAAGAATAAATGATGATATTATCAAATTCACATTTACTGGCAACGGCTTTCTTCGATACCAAATAAGAAATATGGTAGGAATATTAATTAGAGTAGGAGAAGAAAAAGAACCTCCTCTATATGTGAAAGAATTTTTAAATAGAAAAGATAGATCTCTTGGAGGAAAGACTGCACCATCAGAAGGACTATATTTAACAGATATAAAATATAATAAGTAAACATATTTATCAAATATGTTTTTTAATTTACATAATTGTCATAAAAATTGACAATTTAAGCCTTTTATGACATTCTAAGATTTGTCAATAATAAAATTTTATGTTATATTAATGCATAACGAAAAGACACGAAATTTACTAT
>CALVYB010000001.1 GCA_944371955.1 uncultured Bacilli bacterium | reverse complement strand
AAACATGTATATTATACTACTATCAGACTTATTTCAGCTTTTTGCCATAAAACGGAATTTCAAATAAAAATCTACGAAATAAGAGAAAAATGAAAATTATTATTGCCAAATTAAAATAGATATGCTATTATTATATTGTTCTTTATTTCATGGCGATGTAGCTCAGCTGGCTAGAGCGCCTGGTTCATACCCAGGAGGTCGGGGGTTCGATTCCCTCCGTCGCTACCAAATGATTATTAAGAGTACAGCAATGTACTCTTTTTTTGACTAAATATAAAAAATTGGTGAGTTTGTTGACCGTTTTTGTTCTTTTTGCACTGGCGCTTCAACAACTTTATTCGTTACAGACGGTATTGGGTCTTCTTTCATAGAACCGGCAATTTTAAAGATTGTTTTAGCGTTATTGATAATTGGTTTAATTTGATAAACTACTGGTATTGCTTGGTTGATTACTCCTAGTGTTTTTTGTGTTCCTTCTAATAATCCGCCCCAGTTAAGAGTTTTTAAAGAACTTAATCCTTTGGAAAATAATCCTGTTTTGGCGGCTGTGGTTACCATGTGTGGATTAGGATACATATTATCACCTCTTATCTTAATATATGTCAATAAGGTGCAAATGTTTATTTATTTATTTTCAAACGAATTTTGTTATGTTATACTTGTATAAGAGTAGGGAGTGATACAATTTGAATATCTTATTGAAACCGTTTATTGCCGTATATCATGGTATTTTAGCTCTTGGAAGATTACCTAAAAAAATATTTCATAAAACAGAAGTGGCAGTAGAACAGATGCAAGTTGATACAATCAAAAAAGAAAATACTGTTTCTGTTGCAACAAAAGAAAAAAAGAAAAAATCTTTATTTTCTAAGCCTAAAGTTAAACAAGAAACTTCTCCAGCGGAAACTACTGTTTCATCTACTGAAAATGCTACTCCAGAAGGAGAAATTAAAAAGCGAGACCAAAATGTTCCTGAAAGACCTTTAATTAAGTATCGGTATGTAGTTATTAATGCGATGGGTAAGAAAGAAAATGGAACGTTTGAAGCAGAAAGTGAAGCAGAAGTTCGTAGTTTTTTAACTTCACAAGATTATGAAATAGTTTCTGTTAAAGTGCGCCCGCCATATGATATTGATATTAATGATCACGCTAAATTGAAAGTGGCTGAATTATCTTTTTCATTGACTCAATTATCTACTTATATTAAATCTGGTATTCCGTTAGTTGATGCAGTTAAGATTTTGGCTAAACAATCTACTAAAGCAGCCTCAAAAAAAGCTTTTCAAAGATTAGTATATGAGCTTTTGAAGGGTGAAAATTTATCTAGGGCTATGATGAAACAAGATAAAGTATTCCCTAAACTTTTAGTTAATATGGTCAAAACGGCAGAAATGACTGGAGATTTGCCATCTATCTTGGATGATATGGCAGATTATTATACTTCGATGGAAAGAACACGTAAACAGATGATTAGTGCAATGACTTACCCCGTTGTAGTATTGACAATCGCTTTTGGTGTACTTATTTTTATGCTTACTTATTTAGTTCCACAATTTGCTTCAATGTTTGAAAGTAATGATGCGGAACTTCCAGCAATTACTTTAGCGGTCTTAGGAGCTAGTAATTTTATTAAGTCCAATTGGCTTTTGTTAATTCTTGGTGTGCTTGCTATTATTATTGGATTTATTTTAGTTTATAAGAAAAATGTAGGTTTTCGTACAGCAGTACAAGTTTTTTTAATGCATATTCCGGTTGTAAAAAGTATTATCATTTATAATGAAGTGGCTAATTTTACTAAAACTTTTGCCTCTTTATTAAACCATGGTGTTTTTATCACTGACAGTATGGAAATTTTATCTAAAATTACTAATAATGAAATTTATAAGAAAATTATTAATAGTACTTTACATAACTTAGGAAAAGGAGATTCCATTTCGGCTTCTTTTAGAGGGGAATGGGCTTTTCCAGTTGTGGCTTATGAGATGTTGGTTACAGGTGAGTCTACTGGGCAGTTGGGACTTATGATGGAAAAAGTGGCGGATCATTTTCAAGCCTTACATAAATCTGTTATTGATCAGCTTAAAAGTTTAATGGAACCATTAATGATTTGTGCGTTGGCTGTTGTTGTTGGAATTATATTATTGTCTATTATTCAACCAATGTTTTCTATTTATGGACAAATGCAGTAAGGAGGATAATTATGGATAGTATGTATTTAATTATCTTTTTTATTTTTGGAACTATTTTAGGTGGGTGTTATACCGTATTAGGTAATCACTTAGCACAAGAAGATTATCATTTTTTTCCTTATCGATGTGACTGTTGTAAACATCCACTTTCTATAGTTGAGTGTATTCCTATTTTCTCTTATTTCTTTTTAAAGGGGAAATGTAAACATTGTCATAAAAAAATAGATATTATGGAACCTTTAATGGAGTTATTTACTGGAATTTTATTTGCAGTTGCATATTATAGTTTTGGTTTTTCATATGATTTATTAATTGCTTTAGGTATCGTTTCATTACTTATTATTGTTACGGTTAGTGATCTTAATTATTTGATTATTCCTGATGAGGTTTTAGTCCTTTTTTCTATTTATTTTATTATTGTTCAGTTTTTGTCTGTGGGTGCTATAGATACTTTAAAACATATTTTTACTGGAGTTTTTCTTTTTTCTTTAATGTACGCAATTATGTGGTTGGGAGAAAAAAGTTTAAAAAAGGAAAGTCTCGGTGGTGGGGATGTTAAAATGATGTTTGTGTTTGGACTTGTTTTAGATCCTCTTTTAGGTACTGTTGCAATATTTTTGGGAAGTGTTTTTGCTTTGCCAATGTCTTTATTTTTATTGTATAAAAACAAAGAAAAAATGATTCCTTTTGGACCATTTTTACTTCTTGCGTTTACCTTTTTGTATTTTATTAAACTTACTCCAGAGGTGTTGGTTGCACTACTTGGTTTTTGAGAAAGAAAAATCTTTCTTTTTTTTTGAAAGTAGTGTACGATATTTAATGGTGGTGGACGAAGTGAAGAATAAGACGATTTTACCAGCTGATACATATACGGTAATTAACAAGACAGTAATTCATGATAGTGATCGTAAACTTATTAGTATGTTATATCAACCAATTATTGGTTATACTGCGGTATCTTTATATTTTACTTTACTTGATGATTTGGATAAAGCTGAACTTATGAGTCATGATGTAACTCATCATCATTTAATGGCTACAATGCAGCTTAAATTAGATGATATTGTTGTTGCTAGAGAAAAATTAGAGGGTTGTGGATTGTTAAAGACATATTTTAAGTCAGGTAACATTAATCAATATGTGTACCTTATTTATTCTCCTTTGTCAGCTTATGAGTTTTTGAATCATCCTATTTTAAATATAGTTTTATATAATAATCTTGGTAAAAAAGAGTATGAACGTATTGTCAATTATTTTAAAGTTCCATATATTAACTTGAATGGTTATGAGAATATCACATCTAGTTTTGATCAGGTGTTTATTTCCGCTCGAGGTAGTGTTCTTGAAGGTAGTAATGAAGTTAGGCAAAGAGAAGTTGGTCGGCCTTTGTTGGAGAAGAGTATAGATTTTAATATGTTAATTTCTAGTATTCCTTCTAGTATGGTTCATGAAAGATGTTTTTCTAAAGACGTTAAAGAGTTAATTAATGCTCTTAGTTTTACTTATCAATTAGATACCTTAGCTATGCAAGGGTTAGTACGGGACTCTTTAAATGAAAAAGGGCTTGTTGATAAGAATTTACTTCGAAAGAACGCTAGAGAGTACTATCAATTTGAACATACAGGAAATTTACCTACGGTTATTTATAATAAGCAGCCAGAGTATTTAAAGAAACCAGAAGGAGATCATTCTAAATGGGCGAAAATGGTATATGCTTTTGAAAATTTAACTCCATATCAGTTTTTAAAGGCTAAATATAAAGGAGCTGAGCCGACTGATCGAGATAAACGGTTAATTGAAAATCTATTAATTGATCAAAAGTTAAATCCAGGAGTTGTTAATGTTCTTATATCTTATGTATTAAAAATTAATCATGAGCAGTTGAAGAAAAGTTATGTAGAGACGATTGCTGGTCAATGGAAGCGTCTTAATATTGAAACAGTTGAAGAGGCGATGAAGGTTGCGGAGAAAGAGCATAAAAAAATGAAGAAAGTAGTTGAGAAAAAGAAAATTAAAACCACTTCTAAAACGCAAAAAGAAGGTAATCTTCCAGCTTGGTTTGATAAAAATTTGGAAAACCAAGAAACTTCGCCAGAAGAGGAAGAGGAATTAAATCAAATTTTAAAAGAACTTATATAGCGTGATTGTTATTTGCGTTTTTTTGAATGATATGTTATACTTTATGAGCGTTATATAGACGTTTGTCAATTGACATGTATAATTTTTTTGTGACTTGCGTGAAAAAAAGATTTTATGTTATCATTGTAAGGTAGTAGTTGTCATAAAATATTTATGATAAGAGAAAAGGATGTTTATATGAACAGTTATGATGATTTAGAATTCGAGCGAATTATTAGCCCGGTTCTTGAAATAGAGGAATTTAATCAATTGAAATTTATTACTCATCATGGAATTACTAGATATGATCATTCTATTAGAGTGGCTTATTTGTCTTATAAAGTGAGTAAATTTTTACATTTGGATTATAAGGAAGTGACCATTGCTGCACTTCTTCATGATTTCTTTTTAGATGAAGTAAAAGATGAGAGCGAGACTAAGAAGTTAAGACTTCATCCTCAATTTGCTGTTAAAAATGCTTCTAAATATTTTGATTTAACAGAAAAACAAATTGATATTATTAGTACACATATGTTTCCAGTGACTTTTACTCCTCCTAAATATATCGAAAGCTGGATTGTTGACTTTTTGGATGATGCTGCAGCTTTATATGAAAAGGGTTATGGTATTCATAAAGAATTACGTATGGCGCTTTGTTTGTTTATGTTTTTGGTAGTTAATTTCGTAAAAATGAGATAATCTTCCAGCTTATCTCTTTTTTTTATTTTTAATTTATGTTATACTTTTGCAAGAAAGAAGTGATAGTATGGAAAAAACATTTATATTTGGACATAAAAAGCCTGATACAGATTCTGTTATGTCTGCAGTAGGACTTTCATATCTAAAAAATAGATTAGGTGAGAATACAGAACCAAGGATATTAGGAAATGTTAATAAAGAGACTAAATATGCTCTTGATTATTTTGGAATAAAAGAACCTGAATATTTAAATGATGTAAAATTACAAATTAAGGATGTAAATTATCATAAAGGTTTTCTTATTAAAGATACTGATTCTGTTTATGATGGTTATCAGAAAATGTTACAAGAGGGGTTAACTGGTATTCCTGTTGTTCAACAGGATAACACTTTTTTAGGTTTAATTACTATTAAAGATTTATCTCATTTGATAGTTAATGCTAACTTTGAAGAATTATTTACCTCTTATAGTAATATTATGAGAGTATTAAAAGGTGAAGAAATTTTAAAATTTGATGATGAAATTGTTGGGCGAATTATGGTGGCAGCGTATCGTAGTACTACATTCATTAATGAAGTTTCTCTTTCTACAAATGATATTTTGATTGTTGGGGATCGTCATAGTGTAATTGAATATGCAGTAGAACGTGGAGTTAAATTGGTTATTTTATCTGGTGATTCTGAAATTAAGGAAAAACATATCGAGATGGCTAGAAAAAATAAGGTCAATATCATTCGCACTCCATATGATTCTTATCATATTACTAGACTTTTACCTTTAACTAATTATATTAAAACTATGATTCGTAGTTATAATCCTACTAAGTTTGAGGAAAATGAATATGTTGATACAGTCTTAGATATTAATAATAAGCTAAAACATACTAATTATCCTATTGTAGATAGAAAAAATAAATGTTTAGGTTTATTGAAAATTATCGATTTGAATGAAAAGCATCCTAAAAATGTTATTTTAGTTGATCATAATGAAAAGTTACAGAGTGTTGAGGGTTTAGATGAAGCTAATATTTTGGAAATCTTTGATCATCATAATTTAGGAAGTATTACGACTTCAGCTCCAATTAATTTCCGTAATATGGCGGTTGGTTCTACCTGTACGATTGTTTATACTTTATATAAAGAAAGAGGAATTGAGATTCCTAAAGAAATTGCTGGAGTGTTAATTTCGGGAATTTTATCTGATACTTTAATATTAAAGAGTCCAACCGCTACTCCTAGAGATAAGGAAGCAATTGAAGAACTTGCTCGTATTGCTGAAGTTGATTATCAAGAATACGGTATGAATATGTTAAAAGCAGGAACTTCTTTAGAAGGAATGACAAAAGAAGATGTTTTATATAATGATTTTAAATTATATACTATTAATGAAAAAACTTTTGCCATTGGTCAGTTCTTTACAATGAATTTTGACGAGATGAAGAAGGATTTAGATGCTTATGTTCATACTTTAGATGAGGTTGCAGAAGCAAATAATTATGATTTTGTAGGTTTGTATGTAACAGATATTATTCAAAATGGTAGTTATGTGATTTTTAATACTAAAGGACAAGAAATTGTTGATGTTGTTTATGGACAAGAGGCACTTCCTGAAGGATATTTTGTTGAGAATTGTGTTTCTCGTAAAAAACACGTTGTTCCACTTATTATGGAAGTATTTGAAAATTAGTAGAGGAGAAATTTATGAAAGATAAGATAATTTTAGCTATTAAAGGGGCGTTGGTTGGTATTGCTAATATTATTCCGGGAGTTAGTGGAGGTACTCTTGCGCTAACAATGGGAGTTTATGAAGATTTGATTAGTGCTATTAGTCATTTCTTTAAAAATGTAAAGAAAAATTTGAAGTTTTTATTAGTTTTTGGATTGGGAGCAGCTTTATCTATTTTGTTGATGAGTAAAGTAATCAGTTTGTGTTTAGATAAATTTCCTTTTCCAACTACATTGTTTTTTATAGGGCTTATTGTTGGAGGTGTTCCGCTACTTACTAGAAAAATTCGAAAAAGTAAGGTAAAACCTTGGAATTTGTTATTGTTTTTGATTACTTTTGGTGTAGTAATTGGTATGGCTTTTATGCAGGAAGGTTCTAATGTTGTATCTCTTAGTCATGTTAGTCCTTGGATGATGTTTGTCTTGTTTTTAGTTGGTATGATAGCGGCAGCTACTATGGTTATACCAGGTGTTAGCGGATCTTTTGTATTAATGCTTTTAGGCTTTTATAAGCCGATTGTTAGTGTGGTTAGTAAACTTACTGATTTTTCTCAACTTGGGCATAATTTGTTGATTTTAATTCCATTTGGTTTTGGTGTGTTAATAGGTATTATATTAATTGCTAAATTAATTGAATTTTTATTTAATAAATATGAACTTTCTACTTATTATGCTATTTTAGGTTTTTTAGTTGCTAGTATTTTTGCTCTTTTTGCTACTTTATTTAATGTTTCTTTTTCAAATGTAGAAGTTTTTGTTGGAATTGTATTATTTATTATTTCTACTATTATAGGTTATAAGTTAGGAGATGCATAATGGATATCATTGAAATTTTAATTTTAGGATTTATTCAAGGGATTGCGGAATTTTTGCCAATATCATCTTCTGCTCATTTAATTATTTTTAGAGATATTTTTGGTATTGGTTCTGGTATTAGTTCTAATATGGATCTTACTTTTGATATCGCACTTCATTTTGGTACATTACTTGCAATTGGAGTTTTCTTCTTTACTGATTTTATAAAAATGATTAGTAAAGGATTTACTAAGGGTATTAAGGATAATGATGGTAAAATTCTTTGGTATTTAGTTGCTGCTACTATTCCAGCAGCAATTGTTGGAGTTCTTTTTGAAGACTCTATTGAAAGTGTGGTTCGTTCAAATTATGTTGTTATTGCTATCGCACTTGCTGTTATGGGTATTATTATTTATTTAGCTGATAAATATAGCAAAGAAACTAAAACTATAAAGAAGATGACTCTTAAAGATGCTATTTTGATTGGTTGTAGTCAAGTTTTTGCTTTAATTCCTGGATTTTCTCGTAGTGGTACTACTATAGCCGCTGGAAGAATATTGGGACTTGAACGCGAAAGTGCCGCAAAATTTTCTTTTTATTTGAGTGCCCCTGTTGTATTAGGAGCAGTTGTATTACACCTTATAAAGGGAACTACATTAAGTGTTATTGTTGCTAATTTAGGAACATTTATTTTAGGTATATTAGTTTCTTTTGTAGTTGGACTATTATGTATTAAATATTTATTGAAGTATTTACAAAAACATAATTTTAAAGTTTTTATGGTATATAGAGTAGCTTTGGCTGTAGTGGTTTTAGTTTATATTTTTGTTAGATAGGTGAGAGTATGAAAATAGAAATTATTGGATTGTTGATTACTCTATTGTTAGGGGTATTTGTTTTAATTGGCGCTCTTGTGGCGTTTTTGGCAAATAAAAAAGATAAAATTACTGATTTTTCTTTAGGACTTGCTTTTAGTGTTATTATTATGTTAATTATAATAGATTTAATCCCTGATGTTGTTGAGCATTTGGGACTTAAGTATATTTGGCTATTTTTGATTTTTTCTTTTTTAGGCTATGGGGTATTACGATTGTTAGATCAATTTATTCCTGATCATCATGAGCATGATAAGATGACTAAAAAAGAAGCTAATAATAATTTGGCTCATATTGGGATTATTTCTTCTGTTGCGCTTATTATTCATAATGTAGTTGAAGGAATGGCAGTCTATTCAACTGTTTTGAGTGAGGTTAGTACTGGTTTGATGTTAGCGATTGGTATTGGATTTCATAATTTGCCTTTAGGAATGGTTATTGCTACTACATTTTATCAAGGTAATCAAAAACCTCTTAAAATTTGGTTATCTATTGGTGGCGTTGCCTTATCTACATTATTTGGTGGTATATTATCGTTTTTCTTAAATAACCAACTAGTACCTGAATGGGCTTTAGGTAGTTTATTATCTCTTACTTTAGGAATGCTGCTATTTATATTATTTTCTGAATTGTGGCCAAGAATTAGACATAGTAAGTTTAAAAAAGAGCGTAATTTAGGTGTTGGTTTAGGGATTATTATTATGCTAATATCCTTAATTGTTTAGGAGGAAATATGCTATATAATTTCTGTTATTGGTTTGTTTTGTTTTTACTATATTCTATTATTGGATATATAGTAGAAATTATTAATGTTACTATTATGACTAGAAAACCAGTTTGGAATAGAGGTTTTTTGATCGGGCCGTATTTACCGATTTATGGAGTAGGATCTTTATTTTTGGCTTATTTTTTAGGTAAGTATGAAAATGATTTAGTTGCGTTATTTGTTATAGGTACTTTTTTTTGTACGTTGCTTGAATATTTTACTAGTTTGGTTATGGAAAAGTTATTTAAACTTCGTTGGTGGGACTATAGTGAGTATAAGTTTAATTTAAATGGGAGAGTTTGCTTGCTTAATTCTGTATTGTTCGGAATAGGTGGAATTATTGTTATTAAAGTATTGAATCCATTTTTGACTTGGTTTGTACATTTTTTTCCAAAGGAAGTTATTATTCATATGGGTATCATTGCCTTTGTTATTTTTTTAATAGATTGTATTGTTTCTTGTTATATTACAAACAATTTGAAAATAAATTTTAGTAGATATCTACATATTGATGCTACTGCTAGGATAAAAAAAGAAGTGGGGCAAGCATTGAAGAAAAATATTTTATTAACTTCACGATTATTGAAAGCTTTTCCTGGAGTTTCTAGCGCTAATAAAAAGTTTAAGGACTTCTTAAATTTTTTTCAGTCAACTGAAAAAGAATTTTTTATTTTGAAAAGGAAAAAAAAGAATCATGATTGATTCTTTTTTGTGATTTGGAAGTATGTTCTGTTTTATCTATATAATTAAATTTTAGAAATATGCTACTTTGTACAACTTATTTAATTTAATTTTAATTTCTAATAGAAATATTTCGCAGTATACTTCTACATAAAGAAAAGTTATAATTACCTTTCTTTTTTTATGTTGTATTATATAATATTCGGTGAAAGAGAGATTGGATTAATCACATTATTAAATAATGATATATAAAAGGATTATTAAGGCTAAAAGAAGGCAAATTTAGGGATTTATCTAATACTTTTTTGATAGAAGCAAAAGATAATATTTGAACAAGATGAATGGTATCCTTTACATTCAATTTTAAGACAATAAGTTTATATAAAAGAAGATTATAAAATTATAGAAACTCATGGAGGAAAAGTAAGAAAATTTAAAGATTGTTTGTATTTGTATTAATTATTGAAAGTGGTGAAATTATATGAATCGTAAAGAAAAAATGATTTTAAACTTAATTAAATATCCTTTAAATGGCTCTTTTGATACGGTTAGATTATTTATTGATAATGGAATTTTGAACGTTGATGACTTAATTTCGGTAGTTGTTTCTTGTAAGTGCTTTGAATTTGCAAAGTATTTGTTAAGTGATCCTTCTTTAATGGATCTAGATTCCGGTGATTATTTATGTAATAGTATTTTTGAGCAATGTCGTTTCTATATGTGCTATCTTGCTGATTTATGTGGTATAGTAAAAACTGCTGTAGAGAATGAAAGAATAAAGAAAAGCACTTTGTGTAAGTTCGAAAAATCAGTGGCTGCAAAAGTAGCTCAAGAAGCAAATATAGTTAATAAAAATACTATTTGCAATACTTTTTAAACTTGCCAGGAGCTTCTCGTGAATGGTTTATGGATCCTTTCATTGATAAGATTTCAGTGGCTGGTTTCATTGAACTTTGCATAGATGACTTTCCACTTACTGCATCAGACAATCAGCGAATGGCAGATCGTCTTGTCAAGAATAATGATATAAATGGTATGATTTCGTGCTCTTATTATAACAAGATTGTATTTGAAAGAAGTACTGAGTATATGATTGGTTTGAGGTCTATAGAGCACATGACTGATTTTTTATCTATAGCTGATAGACGGTACGATTATGTGCGAATTGCTCAATTATCTTTTGCAATTATAGAGTTGGCAACAGAAAAGAACGATTATTGGTATTTTGATCCTGTACAAAGAATTTTAAATAATAATTTTTATGGTCGGGAAGATAGGGATCCTGCTTTGTCTATGGTACAGGAAAAGTTAGAAGACGCTGTTGTGGGTTCGCATTCAGCTGATGCAATTGTCAACTATATATCCTACTTTGGTGTTAACGAAAGAGTCTTAGCGGCATTAATCGGTTGTGGTGAACAAGAAAAAATAAATGTTGTTAAAAAGCAATATCCAAATCTGAGAGATTGGATTGACAGAGCAACTGCTACATTGAGGGAACAAAAGATTACTTGTGATACAGTAGGGAGAATGCCGGATGAACAAAAAATCAGTACTCTCTTATATTTGGCTAACACCGGTGATTCTAGTACTATAAAGGTCTGTTTACCAGCGTTTGCAGATTTGTTTATTGGTAAAAAGACAGCTGATGATAAGGAAAAACCAAAAACATACCAAAAATTAGGAACAGTGGGAACAAGTCAGAAATCACCTGTCATAGAAGATGCTACAGGTCAGCTATCATTCTATTAGATTTTGTTAAAATATGTATTTTAGTAGTTTTTTATAATTATTTAATGTAGTTCTTCTGTTAACATTGAAAATAGAAAATATAATATTGATTTATGAGTAAATTAAAGAGATACAGAAAAGATGGAAAATCTAACGTAGTAATACGATTAAAGGATTATTATCGATTATCTTACTGTAATCTTTTTTTATTTTTTATTGCGTCTTTGGTTTAAATGTTATATTATTATATTATATAAGGTAGGGTGAAATTAAATGAGAAATAATAAAGGTTTTACTTTGGTTGAATTGATTGTAGTAATAGCCATTATGGGAGTAATTTTAATATTGGCATTACCTCAAGTCTCTAAAATTCAAAGTGCAAATAAAAATAAGAAGTATGATGCTTATTATAGTTCTATTGAGAGTGGAGCTAAATTATATATAGATTCTCGTTCTAAAGATTTATTTGGAAATAATACTTCTGGATGTGTTACAGTTCCTTATTCAGAACTAAAAAAACAAAATTTAATTAAAGATTTTGGTGATAAAAATATTACTTGTAGTAATGATGCTGAAACGTATGTAGAAGTTAGAAAAGTTAATGATAATTATTTATATTCAACAGCTATTACTTGTAGAAATAGTGAGAAAATAGTTTATGAAAAAAAGATAGATACCGATTTATGTACCAATGAACCAGATACCAAAGGACCTACGGTTACTATTTCTCCATCTAGTCGTGACTGGGTACAGTCAAAAAATTTAAAAATAAGTATTATAATATCAGATGATTACACATTGAATAAAAATATTGGTATTATATATTATTGGACTGATATCTCTGGGACAAAAGTAAGCGAAGAATATACTCATAATTATAAAAATAAAAAAGGTGTGAAGAAAGTAACTGATAAAATTCCAACTAGTAACATTCCTACCGTGACAGGACAATATAAATTAGTAGTTCGTCCTTGGTATTCTTCTTCAACTAATGGGATTCAAGATGCTTTAGGTAATCAAACAGTTATTGATACTGTGGCAGGAATTTATAAGATAGATAATGATAAACCTGTTTGTGGAGATAGCAGTGGTGATAAGACAACATGGTCAAATACTCCTTTTAAAATAGAACAGGCTTGTGATGATGCAGCTAGTGGTTGTAAGGAAACTTCTTATAGTAAATATTTTGGCTCAAGTATTAAAACTTATACCTTTACTATCGAGGATAATGCAGGTAATACTAATACTTGTGAAGTAGATGTTTATTTAGATGTTGATAAACCATCTTGCGGAAGTAAAAGTGGTGAGAATAAGACTTGGACTAATCAAAATCAAGAAGTAACAGTTGCTTGTAATGATACGGGTGGAAGTGAATGTGTAAAAGATACTTATAGTGAAACTATTTCTTCAGAAGGTAAAACTGGTGTTGTTGTGATAGAAGATAATGCTGGTAATAGTAGAAATTGTACTGTTAATACGTATATTGACAAAACACCTCCAACCTGTGTTTCTAGCGGTGGTAATGCGGCGTGGACAAACGGTGCCAGAACATTGACTGGGGATTGTAGTGATAATTTAAGCGGTTGTACAACAGATGTTATTAAGAAGTATACGAAAGATATTAATTCGACAACTGAAGGCCCTGGTAAAGTTTATGATAATGCTGGTAATTCTACTGACTGTCCTGCCAATCAAACGGTAAAAATTGATAAGACAGCTCCAAGCGCACCGGCTGTAGAATTAGTAAATGGTAGTTGGCAATCGTTACCAGATAATACATGGAGTTCAACTTTATTTTATACCGCTGGTAGTACTGATAAAAATAATCCAGTACCGAAGTCAACGGATAGTGGAAGTGGAATAAGTAAATACCAAATTTCACCAAACAATAAGGTATGGTATGACTGGAATTTTTGGGATCAAACAACATTTTCCAATAAACTATATAGAAACTATAGTGATGGTATAACGTATAGATATGTAAGAGCAGTAGATAAAGCCGGAAATGTCTCTGGAGTAACAAAAAAAACGATTAAGCAAGATCTTACCGCACCGCGTGTTCATGAAGTGTTATTAAAAGATAGAGTATACGTGGAGCAAAAGAATAAGGATGATGTTGTGATAAAGAATGGTCCATACATTAAAGATATATTTTGTAAAGCACCAGCTAGTTGTACAGCTACAGTGTGTTTAGTTGATACACCAGGATCTTTTGATGTTATGGGAGTGAGTTTTAAAGCTTCCGACGTCGGAAGTGGTTATAAGACTTATTGGAAATCTGGTTTTGAGATGTATGATTATGCTAATAGACTAACACCAGATGGAGGGTGTTTGAGCCAAAGAGAACCTCATAAAGATAATCCTTGTCAATATTGGAGAGAGTATACTTTAGAGGATTATGTAGGCAATACTTCAACATTTTCTGTAAGGTTCACTGTAGATTATATAGGAGGGAATGGGGAGTCAGGATGTTAAAGAAAAGTATAATAATATGCACTTTATTAGGAATTATCATGTTGGGTATTGGTGTTGGTTTAAATCTCTATCAAGTCGAACCAAGTATTGAAGAAAAGACTGAGTCGAAAGTTAAATTCCTTTTTACAGCATGTTTTGGTTATGAGTTTTTAGAATTTCAATTGATAGATGATAATTCATTTAAAATAAAAATGAAAAATGATAGTGAATTAAAATTAGAGAATACCAATGCAATTATTATTTTCTATAATCAGAAACAGAAGATGATAGATAATATCCAAATTGTTTTACCGGCATTAGAAGTTGGTGAGGTTAAGGAAGAAGTTTATACCTATGATAGTAAATCTCTTCCTAAACAGTATAGTGTTGCTGTAGAAGAAGTGACAGATGCTCCCGCTGCTGGTTGATGTATATATAAGTTAAGATGTGCAGTAGAGTGATTTAATCACTCTTTTATTTTTTGCTTTATAATTGAGTTTTAATATTAATGTTCTATTTGAGAATATCTATTGATTATGTTATTATTGTATTAGGAGTGATGATATGAATTATAAATACAATATTAATAGGAATATATTTAGAGGATATGATATTAGAGGAGTTTATCCTAGTGAAATAGATGAAGATACGGCTTATACAATTGGTTTGGGATTTGGTAGTTATATTCAAAAACTTGGGAAAACTGAATGTATTGTTGGACATGATAATCGACTTAGTAGCCCAGTGTTGTATGAAGCTTTGATTCAAGGTATTTTATCTACTGGTGTAAATATTATTTCGTTAGGTCTTTGCACGACTCCTATGTATTATTATGCATGTATTAAGTTAAAAATTTATAGTGGTGTTATGGTAACTGCTTCTCATAATCCAAAAGATGATAATGGATTTAAATTTGCTTTTGATGAAAGAGGAAATTGTAAGGGACAAGAAATTCAGGATTTTTTAGCTTATATTTTACAAGGAGATTTTCAAGAAGGAAAAGGAACGTTATCTACTTATGATATAGAAAATGAATATGTCGATTTATTTAGTAATAGTCTTCATTTCGGTTCTAGGAGAGTAAAAGTTGTTATTGATCCGGGAAATGGTACTACTAGTGTAATTGCTAAGAAATTGTATCAGATGTTTCCAATTGATTTAGTGGTGATTAATGGCGAAAGTGATGGTAATTTTCCTAATCATCATCCTGATCCTTGTGTTGAAGATAATTTGGCTCAATTAAAACAAAAGGTTTTGGAAGTTGGGGCTGATGTTGGATTAGGTTTCGATGGAGATGGAGATCGTATGGGGTTAGTTACAAATTCTGGAAAGTTTTTGCCTACTGATTATTATATGATTTTAATTATCCGTGATATTATTTCTAAAGTGTCTAAGAAAGAATTTTTGTATGATGTAAAATGTTCTAAAGCAGTTGAAGATGAAATTCAAAGACTTGGAGGTAAAGGTATTTGTTATCGTACTGGAAACTCTTATACTAAAGCAGCCGTTCGAGATTTTGATTTGCCATTTGGAGGGGAGTTATCAGGACATGTTTATTTTAGAGATCGTTGGCCTGGCTTTGACTCTGGGCTTTATGCTGGACTTAGGTTATTAGAAATTTTATCTCATACTGATAAAACAGTTGACGATTTAGCTACGGGAATACCTAAATATTATTCAACACCTGAATTGAAATTTACGGCTCAAGATGAGATAAAATTTGACGTTGTAGCTAAAGTTGGTGAATACGCTAAAAGCAAAGGTTATCACTATTTGGATATTGATGGCGTTAAAGTATTATTTGATGATGGATGGGCTTTAGTACGAGCTAGTAATACAGGCCCTAATATCACAGTTAGGTTTGAAGCTAAAACAGAAGATAGATTGCAGAGGTTACAGGAGGAATTTCTTACTATATTAAAGAGTAATTTATAATTTTATTAAGTTGTTCTTGTAACTTCTTTTTTGTTGTGCTATATTGAAATAGACGTTTGCTAAAAAATTACATTTTGTAGGGGGAGCTGCATAGATTATGTAGTTTTTTGGCGTTTCTTAGTTTTCGAAAAAATATAGGAGGTAGTATGGGAATTTCTAAAAAAGATTATCAAAAAGAAGAACAAATTTTAGCAAAAGTACAGGTTTTATTAGGTTCTACGTTGGAAGAATTGGGACAAGATGTCTATCAAGATGAAGAAGATTTTACTGAATTTAAAAAAATGATGTGGGAAAATTCTTATAATTTTGATTCTGGTGAAATGAATCAAGTGATGGCTGCGACTAGTCAAGAAGCTGAAAGAGTTTTGCGAAAGAGGGAATATTTTCAAAGACTTAATCGAATTAAACATAAGCCTTATTTTGCATCTATTGTTTTTAAGGATGAATATGGGAAGGCTTGGAATATTTATATTTCCCTTACTTATCTAAAAGATAAGGATTTTAATAATATTTTATATGATTGGCGAAGCCCTATTTGCAGTTTGTTTTATGATTATGAAATTGGACCTTGTTCTTATAAGGCACCGGGTGGCGAATATTTTGGTGAATTAAAACGAAAACGGCAATATAAAATTGAAGATTCTCAATTATTGGGCGTGTTTGATAATTCTTTGAATATTGATGATGAAGTGTTACAGGAAGTATTAGCTAGAGAGTCTAGTGATAAAATGAAGAATGTAGTTAATACGATTCAACAAGAACAAAATCAGGTAATTCGTAATTTGGAAGATCATAATTTGATTGTGCAAGGGATAGCTGGTAGTGGAAAAACTACTGTTGCTTTACATAGAATTGCTTTTTTATTATATCGTCTTCAGAATTTATCTAGTAATAATATTTTTATATTTTCTCCTAATCCTATTTTTACAGAATATATATCAGATGTTTTGCCTTCACTTGGAGAAAAAAATACTTTACAGACGACATTTAATGACTATTTATCTTATAGTATTACTGAATATAAAGAGGTTGAGTCTTTTACTGACTTTGTGGCAAGATATTATACTTATCAAGTTCCTGATTTAGATGTGATAAAGTATAAGCAAAGTGATGTTATTATTGAAGACTTAGATTTATATTTAAAAGATTATGTTTCTGGGGCTGAATTTGTAGAGTCGTTTTATGAGGATGATATTTACTTTGTTCAAAAAGATGAAATTAATCATTGGTTGCATTATAAATATGATAGATTACCATTGTTTGAGAGAGTGGAAGAGATTGCTAAAAAGCTTTCTTCCAACTTTTATAATGGTAGCGGTAAAAAGACTGGTACTTTTCGGAAACTATTAAAGGAACATGCTAACTTTAAGAAAGACTTTAAAGAAATTTATAAAGGGTTCTATCTTAGCCCATATTGTAAAGTATCTTTAACAGAAAGAGAAATAGATAAATTTATTAAACGTAAAGTTTTATATTATGAAGATGCTTTGTTATTTGCTTATATGAAAGGTATTTTAAACGGGTTTCCGTATGAGCAACAAATTAGACAGGTAGTTATTGATGAAGCTCAAGATTACAATAAGTTGCAATATATTATTATCTCTAAAATATTTTCTCGGGCAGATTTTACTATTTTGGGTGATGTTAATCAAAATATTAATCCATACTATAGTTATCAATCTTTACAAGAGTTAAGTTCGGTTTTAAAAAATGATAGTAAATATATTGAGCTTTTGAAAACTTATCGTTCATCTCCTGAAATTATTGAGTATACAAATAAAATTTTGAATTTAAATCATGTAAATGCTATTCGTAGAGATAATCATAAGCCTATTGTTTTTCGTAAGCATATTAGTAATTTAAAAGATTCTTTATTAGATGATATTTTTACTTTAAAGAAAATCTATAGTAGTGTTGCTATTATCACGAAAGATGACGTTGAAGCTGAAAAAATTTATAACCTTATTAAAGACGATATTTCTATTTCGTACATTACATTAGATACTAAAAACTTTAAAAGAGATCTTATTTTGGTGCCTGCGTATTTAGCAAAAGGATTAGAATTTGACGGTGTTATTTTGTATAATGATCGAAGTAATTCTTATAAAAGTAATGAGCGCAATTTGTTATATGTAGCTTGCACTCGGGCGCAACATGAACTTTATATTTATAATTAATTATTGACAAATTTATGATATGATTATAGTGTTAGGTATTATCATATTGCGTTGTTGGAGTGAGGTTCTATGTTTAAACAGTTTTTGAATAGTGCTTTAGATAAATATAAAAAAATACAGGAAGAAAATATCAAATATCAAGAGTTGTTGGCTAAGTCTTTTTTGCTTCCTACGTTTTATCCATATACTTTGGTTGATAAAGAAAAATTAACTATTAGTTATAAACTTCTTATGGATTTGTGTCCTGATTTAAATGAAAGGGATGCAATCGCTTTACGTGGACTTATTCCTATAGATGAGGTTTGTGTTTCTTGTTTATATGCTATAGAGTGCAAATCTGGTATCAAGTTTTATTTTGTTGCTACTACAAAATATTTATGGCTGATTCATATAGATGGTTATTTAAAATATTGTTATCAGGATTTGTCATTAATAGTTGTTAAAAGTGGGTTATTGAGCAAGACTTTATCTATAAGCAATATGCTTTTTGAAGTTAATGGTACTAATGATTCAATTGTTCAATTTATTAAGTTATTGCAAGATGCTAATTATCGTGAGAATTTAATACAAATGCAGCTTCAGATGTTTTGTGATACTGTACCGTGTGTTTGTTATCTTAATAATATTGCTTCAGGGATTAGTATTGGTAAAAACAATGAAGTTGTATTTCATACAAAGACTTTCCATTATAAATATAATATATGGGATATAAAAAATTATGAATTATTACTAGATAATATGGTGATAAGGGAAAAGAAGAGTAATCGTAGAACTAGGCTTACGGCTAATAAAAATAGTTGTTATGAGATGGTTTTAAGAATTACTACTAGTCAACAAGAATTTCTAATTCCTATTTTAGAAAAAACTGCTTTTATGACTTTGCATTCTTCTACTAGTGTAGAATTTATGGAAGGTAAAGAGTTTGCAAATAGGTTGGTTGATTTATTAGATACTATGGATGAAAAATTTTTGAATGGAGAATTATAATAAAAAAACTCTAAAGTTAGAGTTTTTTTAGAGAGTGTAAAAAACTTTGTGTAAAGATACCAATCTATGGTAACAAGATTTTTTAGAGATTGAAGAACTCAGTCTCTTTTTTTATAATCAAATATTATCATGATTTAATAAATTTTCAAATATCAAATTAAACGATCTGGATATAAAATATTTAATTCATTATAAATCATATCCCAGTTGGGGTATCTAGTAGTCCATTTTTTCTCAATGTTCTTAGTGGATAAATATAAACATTTCATCAAAGAATTATCACTAGTAAATACACCTTTAGTTTTTGTGTATTTGCGATAAGAACGATTCAGGCTCTCAATCGCATTTGTTGTATACATTATTTTTCTTAATTCTTTAGAATAATTAAATAAAGTACAAATTGCTTCCCAATTATCTTCCCATACTTTTAAACTTGTTGGATAAATGGAATTCCATTTTTGTTTTACTTTTTCTAAATTTTCTCGTGCCTCCTTTTCAGTATTTGATTTATATATAGTTCTTAAATCATTACAAAATTCTTTTAAGTGTTTATAAGAAACAAACTTAACAGAATTTCTGATTAAATGAACAATACATCTTTGTTGCATAGTATTTGGAAAAACAGCTTTAATAGCCTCGCTTATTCCTTTTAATCCATCAGAACAAATTATTAATATATCTTTAACTCCACGATTTTTTAATTCATTGAGTACACTTAACCAATATTTTGCCGATTCATTTTCTCCAATCCATATTCCTAATACTTCCTTAAAACCTTCTGGAGTTACTCCTAAAATTACATAAGCTGCTTTCTTAACAATGACATTTTCTTGTTTTACATTAAAATGTATTGCATCAATAAATATAATTGGATAGACCTCTTTTAAAGGTCTTTTTTGCCATTCCTCTATTTCTTCTAAAACGGCATCGGTTATATTACTTATCATTGTGGCTGAAAGCTGCACTCCATATATATCTTCGATTGAATCACTTATTTCTCTTGTTGACAATCCTTTTCCATAAAGATTTATTACTTTTTCTTCAATTCCTGTAATATCTCTTTTATTTTTTGGAACTATTTGTGGTTCAAATTCTGCGTTTCTATCTCTTGGTACAGAAAGTTCAAATTCTCCAAACTTACTTTTTACATTCTTGGTTGAATAACCATTTCTATAATTGGTTTTTTCTACTTTGCTATCACTTTTTTCATATCCCATGGATGAATCAAATTCTGCATTCATCATTGTTTGTATTGTATCTTTAAACATATCTTTTAAAGCATCAGCAATATCATTTGCATTTTTTATATCATAATTTTCTAATATATATTTTACTACTTCATTATTTTTATTTTCTTTCATTTAAAAATCCTTTCTTGGTATATATTTCTATATTACCATAGAAAGGATTTCTACTTTACACAAAGTTTTTTACAGACTCTTTTTTTATTGATTAATATTTGGTATTTTAAAATAGAATGTTGAACCTTTGTCTTTTTGTGAGGTTACACCGAAGTCGTAGTTATGTAATTGTAAGACGTTTTTTACGATTGATAAACCTAATCCAGTACCTATTAAATTTCGTTTGTGTTTCTTTTTGTTTTTATAGTATTTATCCCAGATGTATGGTAGGTCTTCTTTTTTAATTCCTTTACCTGTATCTTTTATTTCCACTAATATATTTTTTTCTTCTTTTATTATATTTATAATTACTTTATTATCTTCCCCGGTATAGTTAATTGCATTATTTATGAGATTGTAAATTACTTGTTCTAATTTCTTTTTGTCGGCGGTAATTAATAATTTCTCTTCATTATGGTTGAATTCGAATTTGTAATTTTCTGTTTCTTGTAATATTTTATATCGATGAATTATTTCTTGAGTTAATTTTATTAAGTCAAATTGTTCTTTTTGCAATTCGTTGATGTTTGATTGCATTTTTGATAATTCTAAAATGTCATTTACTAGTATTGTTAAGCGATCTACTTCACTTATGATGATATTTATATCTTCTTTTTGTTTTTTCTTATCTTTTATATGAAGATCTCTACTCATTTCAGCATAAGCTTTTATCATGGTTAAAGGAGTCTTTAAGTCATGAGATACGTTTGCCATTAAGTCTTGTCTTAATTCGTCAGTTTTTTCTAATTCATCTTTGGCATAGTTTAGTGTGGTTGCAAGTTCGTTTAATTCTAGGATATCTTCTGCTGAACGGAAAGATACGTTGAATTTTCCTTTCGCAAGACCTTTGGCAGTTTGATTCATTTCAACAATTGGTTCAGATATATGTTTTGATATAAAATAAGCTATAATGAATGATAAGATAAGTACGATGATAGTGACATATATTAATTGTGTTTGTAAGATATCAACGGTTCCGTCAATGGGATCCATTGAAGTATTTATAAAGGCATAATTTTTTGAATCTAATTTGATTGCTTGAATTAAGGTTCTATTATCGTACATTGGATTAATAAGTTCATAGGTTTGGCTTTCTTTGTTGCTTTTTATAAAGTCGGTTTTGTATTTTAAAGATTGTTCTTTGCTAGAGATACAGCCTTTGCCAAAATACATAGAAGTATATAATGTGTTTATTTTTTCATTTACTACTTCTATACAGACACTTTTGTCCATGGCTTGTTGATCTACGATGTCGGCTACGTTAGGGTTATTTTTGTATTTAATTAGTGTATTTGCGGCTTCTGCGATATCTTTAGTTTTACTCATGCGGTAAAATTGTTTTAAAAAAAGAACTTGGAATGTCCATAGGAATCCCAAAATCAGTAAGGAAAATATTAAAAAATATTGCCATATTTTTATATGTAGACTATTCTTCTTCATTGTTTTCTACAAATTTATATCCAGTTCCTCGTACTGTTACGATGTGCTTTCTATAATTTCCTAAATTATTTCGAAGCATTTTTATATGAGTATCTACTGTACGATCATCTCCGAAGTAGTCATATCCCCAAAGTTTTGATAGTAATTGTTCTCTAGATATGGCAATATCTTTGTTTTTTATTAAATAGGTAAGGATTTCAAACTCTTTTGGAGTAATATTTATTAGTTTATTATCTATTTTTAAAGTATGAGCAGAAAAATTAAGTTCGAGAGTATTGAGTTTATATATATTGGGTAAATTTTTGCTGGTTCGGTTATGTATTGCTTTAATGCGGGCTATTAACTCCTTTGGTGAGAATGGTTTCGTTAAATAGTCGTCAATTCCTAGTTCAAATCCATGAAGTTTATCTAATTCTTCTCCTCTCGCTGATAGTACGAGAGTAGGGATTTTCTTGTCACTTGGAAGTTTCTCTAGCAATGTATAACCGTCCATTTCTGGCATCATAATATCTAATACCATTAAATCATAAGTATTGGTTTCTAGCTTTTGTAAAGCTTCTTTTCCGCTAGCTGCTTCATCGGTAGTAAAACGATTGGCAGCACAATATTCTTTGATGACTTCTCGTATCATAGTTTCGTCATCTACAACTAATATTTTCATTGAAATCCCTCCCTGTAGTAATATTATACTAAATAATGTGTAATTTGCGTGAAAAATCAACAAAAATAGGGATTTTTTTCGATGTTTTAATAATCATATTTTAGGTATCAATGATAAAGGATATGGAAGTGTTTTTTGCTACTATATTTTTAGTGTTATCTATTATAAATAGTCAGGTGTTTTTTTACTCGGTTGATAGAATAAGCTGTTACTACTAATACATTTATGGAAATGGAAATAATTAATCCCCATAATCCTATTTTTAATAAGGATAGGGCTACTAGTAACGTTGAGCGGGTTATTACTCCTATTGTTGTTGCTACCATAGCATCTTTACTTTTTCCCATGGCATCTAAGGCATAGGAAAGAGGAGATTGTATATATTGGAACAGACAAATTGGAGCTAAAAATCTTATATAGTTTGTTCCTTCAGTTGTATGATAAATTAATTTTAAAGGTAGTTCTGGTAAGATTAAGAAAAAGATGGTTATTGGGATTCCTATGAGAAGGGAATATGAGATTGCTTGCTTAATTTTTCTTTTGACTGATGTGTAATTTTTTCTTGCGTATTCTCTTGAAACTATTGGTAGTAAGGCTTGAGATATTGCCATTGTAAAAAAGGATGGCAGTAATAAGAGTGGCATTACATATCCTGAGAGAATTCCATATTCTATTGTAATATATTTGGATGAATAACCAGCAGCTATTAAGGTTGATGTTAAAAGTATGGGCTCGAGAAAGTAACCTATACTTCCTAATAATCTTCCGGTTGTATTTGGAATTCCTATAGAAAGTGATTCTTTCATGTAATTTTTTTTAGGAATTAAATCTTGCTTTTTTATTTGAATATTTTTAGGTAAGAACAAAATTAAAACTAAGATTGAGGATAATTCACTGATAACGTTAGATAAGATAATGAAACATACTGCGTATTCCAATCCTTTTGGTAGAAAGAAAGGAATTCCTACTAGCATTAAAACTAGTCTAACTATATCTTCTACTAAGTTGGAAATTACGTGTGGAGTCATTTGCTCTTTGCCAAAGAAATAGCTTCTACAAATACTTGAAAGACTAGTAAATGGAATTACTACGGCTATCGCAAGAAGCGGAAGAAGGCATCTACCATCATGAAGAAGTGTGGTGGCAAGTATAGGCGCAGATATAATGATTACTATGATTAATAGGATGTTTATTAAAACGGTAATGGGTAAGATGGAAAAAAACAATTTAATATTATTTTTCTTTTTTTCAGCCACTAATTTTGATAGGGCAGTAGGTAGTCCAAATTGTCCTATTCCGATAAATAATGAGAAAGTTGGAAGTATCATCATATAAAGGCCTAATCCTTCTGTTCCGATTAATCTACTCATAATTATTTTTATTAACATTCCTAATAATTTGGTTAATAGTCCACCGATTAGTAATATAATTACAGATTTTATAAATTTTTCTTTCATAGTTAATTATATGATATAAAATTAATTCTATTAATTTATAAAAATCCCTTTAAAAAAATATATTTTGTGATATTATTGTTATATAGGCAGTTCATTTTTGCTTGTCAAATTATTGTCAATCGAACAATTGTAAAAATGTGTCAATATAATTTGTCAAAAAAATTAAAAAAACAAATTATATCTTTGTCCCTATTAATGAACTGTGATAGACTGGTTTTAGAGGTGGAAATAATGAGCGGATTAATCGAGTTTTTAACAACGGAGGAAATGATAATGGTGTATGTGTTGGTTGGGATTGCATCCGTTTTGTATTTTATTATTTATTTTTTAGATAAAACTGCAATGAGAAGAAAGCAAAGGCAAAATACACGAGAACTAGAAAAAATAGTGTTAGAGGATTCTCAAAATTTGGAGCCTGTTCCAGAGGTGAAAGTTAATCCTCAAGAATCAGTTTTGTTCCCTACGGGTACTGAAGAAAATCAGGAGGAAGTGGTTTTATTGGATGTTGAGGATACACCTTCTGTTTCGGAAAATCTTTCTGTTAGTCAAACTAGTGTGGAATTTGAAGTATCAAAAACAGATGTTATGCCTCAACAAGAGGTTATGGAAGAAGAGCCTGTTATAACTCCAGTAAATCAAGTTGTTGAGGAACAATTACAGTATACTAGTATTGAGCCAGATCCTAGTGAAGCTCAAGCTGAGTTGATGAGACTAACTGAAACTCTTGAAAAAGCAGAAAAAGAAGTTAAGAATATTGATTTAACTGCTTTTGAAGAGGAACAGGAACAAAATGCAATTATTAGTTTGGATGAATTGATGAGTCGCAATAAGGTTTTGTATGAGCGTGGAGAGTTGGAAAAACTTGAAGACGAGGGTAATGAACCTATTAGTTTACAAGATTTAGAGCAGAGAATGAAATCTGTTCAGTCAGAAACACAAGCTACTAACAGTTTAAGTTTTACTGAGGTTGTCGAACCTATATTAGAACCTAAACAAATGGCTTTAGATGATTTTCAGACTGTTTCTATTTCTAATGAACAAAGTATAAATACGGACTCACATTCAGTATATTCAGAACATAAGAAATTTAAAAGTAGTCCAGTTATTTCGCCGGTGTTTGGTATTGAAAAGCCTTTAACTTCTACTGCTTCAGATATTGAGCTTGAAAATACAGCTAATTATGATAAATTAGATGAAGAAATAAGAAAGACTAATGAATTTTTGATGACATTAAAGGAATTACAACAAAAGTTAGATTAGCTCCTTGGGGAGCTTTTTTGCTGGTTGAAAAAGTTAGTTAATTATGATATAATTTGTAAACAAAAAGAGGTGTTCTTTATGAAGAAAAAAACACTTGATATAATTATTTTGATATGTTTAATAATTATTATTGCTATGTTAATTTTTATGAACTTTTCTATTAAAGATAAAGCAAATAGAAAGGAATTACAAACACCTACCGAAAGTAAAGTTGTTTCAAGTAATCAAAAAAATAAGACAGAAGATTATATTGATAGTGAGAATACTTTATTTACGGATACTACAAAAGCTAACAATGAGGAAGAAGTAGTTTTTTATATTTCTCAAGTAGAAGAAGAAATTAGTAAGTTATCTTTAAGTGATACTACTAATAGTAATTTAAAGGATAAATTTGAGGATACATTTATTACTCTTACGGATTTTATTTTTTATGGTGGTAGTATTAAAGGTGTTACTTTTGCTGAATTAACAGATGAAGCTAAGGAAAAAGTATTACTTCTTTATGAAAAAATTGATAGTACTATAGAAAATAAATTTCCTAATTATAAAGAAAATATTAAGTCTACAGCGGATAAGGGATATACTACTGCAGTTTCTAAAGCTATTTCTCTTAAAAATACTATTATTGCTAAATATAAGGAGAAAGTTGGAGAAGAACAGTATAATAATGTTGTTGATAGTTTTACGCAGGATAAAAATCATTTGCAAGATGCTTATACCCCTTATGTAGAAAAAGGAATGGAAATTGGTTCTAAAGTTATGGAAAAAGGAAAAGAAGTTGTTGGGAATGCTATTGATGGTTTAGATAGTTGGTACCAAGGGTTTAAAGAAAGTAGGGAATAAATTTGCGTACAGTTGGAGTTTTGACACTAGGGTGTAAAGTAAATACATATGAGAGTGAGTATATTATACATTTATTAAAAGATGCGGGTTATGTGATTAAAGATTTTGATGATTATTGTGATGTGTATATCATTAACACTTGTACCGTTACTAATACCAGTGATATTAAATCTAGAAAAATGATTCGTAAAGCTATTAGAAAAAATCCTAGTGCTTGTGTTGTTGCTATGGGGTGTTTTATAGAAGCGAATAAAGAGTTTAGCTTACCTGGATTAGATATTGTTTTAGGTAATCGAGATAAGTCTAAAATTATAGATTTGCTTGATGAATGGTTCAATCAGCAAGCTGAAATTCGTAGATTATATTCAAAGTTACCTCTTGAGTTTGAGGATATGTATATTAATGAATTTCCAGGAAGAACTAGGGCTTTTGTAAAAATACAAGATGGGTGTGAGAATTTTTGTTCTTATTGTATTATTCCGTTTGTTCGTGGAAAGTGTAGGAGCAAAAAATTTGAGGAGGTAATCACTGAAATTACTGACTTGGTAAGCCATGGATATCAAGAAATTGTTTTAACTGGTATTCATACCGGAAATTATGGAGTTGATTTGGAAACTAACTTTGCTAATTTGTTGAAAGCTATTGTAGAGATTCCGGGACTTTTACGTCTTCGTATTTCTTCTATTGAAATTACTGAATTAACAGAAGAAGTTTTGGAAGTTCTTCGCTATTCTTCAATTATTGTTGATCATATGCATATTCCTTTACAAGCTGGTAGTAATCATGTTTTATCTTTAATGAATCGTAAATATGATTTGAATTATTATTTTGATAAAATTACTAAAATTAGAGAAATCCGTCCTAATATGGCTATTACTACTGATGTTATTGTTGGGTTTCCAGGAGAAACAGAAGAAGACTTTTTAGAAACTATTGATACGTGTCAAAAAATAGGATTTACTAAAATTCATGTTTTTCCTTATAGCGAAAGAAAAGGAACTAAAGCGATGGATTTACCTGATCATGTTGATCCTAGTATAAAAAAAGAAAGAGCGCAAAGACTGCTTAAAGTTTCCAAAGAATTAGAATTGTCATATTATCTTTCTTTTGTAGGTAAGGAAGTAGTTGTTTTAGTAGAGGAAACAAAAGATGAGAAAAGTTATGGTCATACTGACAATTATTTGCATGTTCAAATACCAGACGTTATTCCACATAATACTTTCGTTACAGTGGTTATTACGGATGTTTCTTATCCTTATTGTATTGGTAAAGTTTGTAATTTTTAGAATTGTAGTTCAAAAAAACAAGTGTGTAGTGATGTAAAATATATATTAAAATAAATAATTAGTATTATAGGAGGAAATATGGATATCTATATTAAGGGTCATTATCAAAGAAGTATTTATCAAAATAGTAATGGTTATCATATTGGTCTATTCAAAGTAAAAGAGACCAATTGTCCTGAACTTACACCGTATTTAGATAAAACTATTACTTTTACAGGTTACTTTCATGAATTGAATGATATAGATACCTATCTTTTTTTTGGTCAAATTGTTGAACATCCTAAATATGGGTCACAATTTTCAGTTATAAATTATCAGAGATGTAAACCAGAGGAGAAAGATGCTATTATTGAGTTTTTAACTAGTGGTTTGTTTAAAGGGATAGGTGAGAAGAAGGCAAAAGCGATTGTTGATGTATTAGGTAAAGACACCTTGAAGATTATTTTAGAAAATCCAGATAATTTGATTTTGATTCCAGGAATTACTAAAGCCAATATTGATACGTTATATAATAAATTAAAAGAGTATGAATCAAGCTATGAAATAGTGTTGTATTTGGGAAAACTAGGATTTTCTACCAAAGATTCTATGCTTATTTATAATTTTTATAAGGAAAAAGTTAGAGCTATTATTGAAGAAGATATTTATCAATTGGAATACAACATTTATGAACTTAATTTTAAAAAGATTGACCGAATTGCTTTGAAAAATGGCATGGAGAAAGCTTCTTTAGTACGTGTTAGAGCGGCAATTTTATATATTATGGAAGAAGTTGGAAATACTTATGGCCATAGTTATTTTTATTATGATGAAATCTTACAATATTTACCTAGAGTGTTATTAGTTGACGTTTTAGAAGAAGTGTGTAAAAAAGCTATACAAACTTTAATTGATGATTTAATGGTTATTCAAAAAGAAGAAAAACTTTATTTAAAAGAAATGTATGAAGCTGAAACTTTAATAGTCAAAAGGTTTCGATTACTTGCTCATAAAGATGATGAAAAATTTAAAAATTTAGAAGATAAATTTCAAAAAATGGAAGATGTTTTTGGTATTGTTTATAATCAAGAACAAAAGAAGGCCATTTTAGATAGTATTTGTAAAAATCTATTGATTATTACTGGCGGACCAGGAACTGGTAAAACTACCATTATGAAAGGAATTGTTGAATTATATAAAGAAGTTCATAAACTTAGTTATGAGTCTTTAACTAACAAAGTTCAATTGTTAGCGCCGACTGGGAGAGCTGCTAAGAGAATGAGTGATGCTACTTTAATGCCTGCAAGTACTATTCATCGTTTTTTAAAGTGGCAAAAAGATACGAATAAGTTTCAAGTAAATGAGTATCATAAAAGCAAAGTGGAAGTTATTATTTTAGATGAAGCCAGTATGGTTGATACTTTGCTTTTAGCTAGTTTGTTGCGTGGTATTTCTGCTAATTGTAAAGTAATTTTAGTGGGTGATAGTTATCAATTGCCTTCTGTTGGCCCTGGACAGGTATTACATGATTTGATTAGTAGTTCTATGCTTCCAGTGGTCGAATTGAGAGAATTGTATCGTCAAGGAAAGGATTCTAATATTTTAACTTTTGCTTATGGTGTTCGTAATGGTGATGTGCTGGATACTGTTTTTAATGTGGATGAAGATTTAACTTTTATCGAATGTGGAGATGATGATGTAATTTCTAATTTGATGGATGTATCTGCTACGTTTAAAGACTTGTCTTATAAAAATTTTCAAATTTTAGCACCTATGTATAAAACGAGACATGGTATTGATATCATTAACCAACAGTTACAAAATATTTTTAATCCTAAAGATAAAAGTAAAAGAGAAATTGTTGTTGGTGATGTTATATTCCGTGAAGGAGATAAAGTTATTGAACTTACTAATATGCCTGATGAGAATGTTTATAATGGTGATATTGGTATTATTAGTCAGGTTGTAACTCAACCAGCTAAAAAAATTGTGATTGATTTTGATGGTAACGAAGTAACTTTTAATGCTACTAATTTCAATAAGTTTAGATTGGCTTATGCAATATCTATTCATAAGTCTCAAGGAAGTGAGTTTGATGTAGTGGTGATGCCAATCGTTGAAGGGTATAGAAAAATGTTGTATCGTAAGCTAGTTTATACAGGTATTACTAGAAGTAAAAAAATGTTATATTTAATTGGTACTAAAAATGCACTTCGACAAGCTGTTAATAATACATCTTCTGATGTTCGAAGAACAACGATTAAAGATTTTTTAGAAAATGGTATAAAATAAAATGTTTTTTCCATAATAAAAATGAGGTGAAAAACATGGAAAAGAAAACAATGAATAAAATGATGTGGGCTGCGATTTTGGGAGGAATGGGCGTAGCTGGATATATGTATATGAAGAAGAATCCTAGTGCTATGTCTAATATGAAAGAGATGGCAAAGAATGCAGCAAAAGCAACTTATGAAAAGTTAGAAGATATTGATTAAAGGGACATTACAGAGTAATGTCTTTTATTTATATTTAGAAAGTTATTTGTTGAAGGTGTAAAAGATAAAAATGTAAAATTAAAGAGAGAATGATTTGGTAATTTATGTTAAATAAAGTAAGTAGTGTTGTTGTAAACCATGTGATATCAGAAAGTTTAAAAAATTATTTAAGAATCTTTATATTAACATAAGCTTTAAAATAGTATTTTTTCAATAAGGAAGATTCAATCCAGTTCTTGCCTTGGAATAGTATTTGTTTGTTTTAGATGAAAATTCATTTTTTTCATTATAAGAATAAAACTTTAATTTAATAATACATCAATTATAATGCTACGGTTCAATCTTTAAGTCATTGCTATAATAACTTGTGGGGTCATTTTATAAAAATTTATAAACTAGGTACAACATGAAAACTAAGATTTACAACATTCTTAAAATCATAATTATATTTAGTTATTTTTTATTAATAATTTTATTAGCAATATTAGTTTGTGCTCCGATTGTATCAATGATAAACAAGAGTTCTAAAATGTCAATAAGATTTAATAACTCAGGGATAGCGGTAATTTCATTAGATTTATTATTTTTGTCAGTAGCACTTTTAATATCTTTACCATCAATACTTAAGGCTCTTCTTTTATTATTTACAAGATTTTTAATTCATTCTATAAATAATCTCATAAGTTGTTTAGAATCAATGCTTGGAAAAACTCTAGAAAGCTAATAACGTGATGGAATACCGTTAAAAATAATAAATTAATAAAATATTATTTGTCAGGTTTAAAAAATCTGCTATATTAGTAAAATCAGTATAACCATATAATATTCCGTATATAGTAAGAATTAAAATGTTGTTAGTCTGCGTTTTTCCGCTAACATCTCTTGCATCGTTTAAAATTTCAAAATGTTTAAATAAACTTTTTATATATAGTACCTCTTTATCTGCTAATATAATTATGTGTAATTTTTGTATCTATCAAAACTTATTGGCTTTTTTATGCAATCGCCATAAAAATTGATTTAACCATTGAAAATATGATATAATGTTGTTGTTAGGAGGCGATAACGTGGTTGATATTGATAGGACGGATTGGGTCGCGGCACTGAATAAAAAATTAGTAGAACGCGCGGAAAAAGGTGATTCAAATGCAATGTGCGAATTGGCCATTGCGTATCTAAATGGTACGCGCTCAGACAAAAAAATTGCCGTGGAATTATATGAAAGTGCAGCAAAATTAGGTAATGCGGAGGCCATTGCGAGATTGGGAATGATATATTTTGAAGGAAAAATTGTACAACAAGATGTCGAAAAGGGTGAAGCATTATGTAGAAAAGCATCGGCTTTAGGTTGGTCTCATACAATTGCTCGGTTGAGTGTTTGGTATGCTGAAGGAGATTTAGTACCACAAGATTTAAAAAAAAGTGAGTCGTTAGGTCAAGAAGCAGCAGGTTTAGGTATTTATTGGGCATTGTATAAATTGGCAGAGATGTATGAAAAAGGAGAAGGAGTACCACAAAATCAAGGAAAGGCTATAGAGATATATCAAATGGCAATAAATCATGGAAGCACTTATGCAATAAAAGTATTAGCATTGATGTATAGAGAAGGAAGGGGTGTGCCTAAAGACATAGCAAAAGTTGAAGAATTGTACAGACAAGCTGCAGGAATGGGAGAATATTTTTGGTTATATTATTTAGGGGAGGACTATATAAAAGGAGCAGGTGTGCCACAAGATTATGAAAAGGGTATAGCATTATGTCAAGAAGCAATAGCATTTGAACCTTCTGTGCAAAAAAATCCGAATTCTAGATTGCGTGCTTGTTTTCAAGAACGGTATGGAGGAGGAAGCGATGTGCCCCAAAATTCTAAGGGTGTACAGTTCCAAAAAAAGCTTTAATGGGATGAAATTAATAATTTATTTAAATTTTTAAAGACTAGAAATATAGGAAAAGTGAGAACTTATTTTCTAACGTTAATAATCATGAACTAGTTTATCTTGGTTATGAGGACTACTACAATTGTTGGTGTTACATGGAGTACAACTCTGAAAAACTTATGTCAAATAAAGTAAAGTTTTCTTTGAAAAGCTTTACTTTTTTGTTATAATAAATACAGTTAGATATTAGGAGTGATAATAAATGGCATTAAAATATGATGAGTCATCGATTAAGATATTAGAAGGTCTTGAAGCTGTTAGAAAAAGACCTGGTATGTATATAGGTTCTACGGATAAGAGAGGACTTCACCATTTGGTATGGGAAATTGTAGATAATGCTATTGATGAAGCGATTAATGGGTTTGGGGACTATATTAAAATAATTTTACATAGTGATAAATCTGTCAGTATAGAAGATCATGGCCGTGGTATTCCTACTGGTATGCATGCTTCTGGTAAGTCTACTCCAGAAGTTATTTTTACGGTTTTACATGCTGGTGGAAAATTTGAGAGTGATGGATATAAAGTATCTGGTGGTCTTCATGGAGTTGGTTCTAGCGTTGTTAATGCTTTGTCTCGTTGGATGGAAGTTACAATTAAACATGATAAGGGTGAATATTATATTCGTTTTGAAAACGGAGGCCATGTTGCAACACCATTAAAGAAGATAGGTACTACAAATAAGACAGGTACCACAGTTCGTTTTATGCCAGATGATACTATTTTTTCATCTACTAATTTTTCTTATACAACGATTTGTGAGAGAATGCAGGAATCAGCTTTTCTTTTAAAAGGAATAACAATTGAAGTTATTGATGAAGAAGATGAAAGAAGTAGTAAATTTCATTATGAACGAGGAATCGAAGAATTTGTTGAGGATATGAATAAAGGGAAGAATCCACTTCATAAAGTTTTAGCTATTTCCGGTTCTAAGGATAAAATGGAAGTTGAGGTTGCATTACAATATACGGATTCTTATAATGAGACTATTGTTAGTTTTGTTAATAATGTTAAAACAATTGATGGTGGTACTCATGAAGTTGGATTTAAAACTGCTTTGACACGTGTTTTTAATGATTATGCGAAGAGTAATGGCTTTTTAAAAGCAAAGGACAAAGCTCTTGAAGGTAGTGATGTTCGTGAAGGCCTTACAGCGGTTATTAGCTTAAAGATTCCGGAAGGAATTTTACAATTTGAAGGGCAAACAAAAGGTAAACTTGGAACTCCTGGTGCACGTGTTGCAGTTGAAAATATTGTAACAGAACAAATGAGAGTTTTCTTAGAAGAAAATAAATCTATTGCAACGGAAATTATTAATAAAAGTTTACGTAGTAAAATTGCCAGAGAAGCAGCTCGTAAGGCTCGTGAAGAAGCTCGCAAAGGTACTAGTAAGAAAAAAGAGGAAAGAAGTTTGTCTGGTAAACTTGCTCCTGCTCAAAGTAAGGATAAAAGTAAAAAAGAATTGTTCTTAGTCGAGGGAGATTCTGCAGGTGGTTCTGCTAAACAAGCAAGAGATCGACGTTATCAAGCAATTTTGCCTTTGCGTGGTAAAGTTTTAAATACAGAAAAAACAAAAGAAGAAGATATTTTGAAAAATGAAGAAATTAATACCATGATTTATACAATTGGTGCTGGTTATGGTTCTAACTTTGATATTAATGATTGTGAATATAATAAAGTTATTATTATGAGCGATGCTGATGAAGATGGTGGACATATTCAGTGTCTATTACTTACATTCTTTTATCGTTATATGAAACCTTTGATTGAGGATGGCCGACTTTTTGTTGCGCTTCCGCCATTGTTTAAAATTCAATCGGGTAAAACTATTGAATATGCTTATACCATTGAAGAGATGAAAGAAAAATCTAAAGGCAAACGATGCGAAATTCAAAGATATAAAGGTCTTGGTGAAATGAACGCTGATCAGTTGGGAGAGACTACTATGCAGCCAGGAAGCCGTACTTTGATTCGAGTTAATATTGAAGATGCACAACTTGCTGAAAAACGAGTTTCTGTTCTTATGGGAGATGAAGTTGCGCCTAGAAAAGAATGGATAGATGAAAATGTTGAGTTTACACTTGAAGATGAATATCAAATATAGAAGAGGGTGAAGGTATGCCAAAGAAAAATAATGAGACACAAGAAGTAATAGAAAAGATATTTGATTATACTCTCGAGGATATTATGGGTGAGAGGTTTGGAAGTTATTCTAAATATATCATTCAAGATCGGGCAATTCCGGATGCTAGAGATGGTTTAAAACCTGTACAACGTCGTATTTTGTATTCAATGCATAAAGAAAAGAATACTTATGATAAAGGATATCGAAAAAGTGCTAAAACAGTAGGGGATGTTATCGGTAATTATCATCCACATGGTGATACTTCTATTTATGATGCTATGGTTCGTATGAGTCAATCTTGGAAGACTAGACTTCCTTATATTGATATGCATGGAAATAATGGATCTATCGATGGAGATAGTCCCGCTGCTTATCGTTATACTGAAGCACGTCTTTCAAAGATTAGTAATGAAATGCTTCGTGATATTGATAAAGATACAGTTGAGTTTGCTCCTAACTTTGATGATACCACGGTAGAGCCTACGGTGTTGCCAGCTCGTTTTCCGGCTTTGCTTGTTTATGGTGCTATGGGTATTTCTGCAGGATATGCCACTAATATTCCACCACATAACTTGGGTGAGGTGATTGATGCTGCAATTCACCGTATTGATAATCCTAATTGTGGTCTAGATACTTTAATGAAATATGTTAAAGGGCCTGATTTTCCTACAGGTGGTATTATCGAAGGAATTGATGGTATTCGTTCTGCTTATCAAACTGGACGTGGTAAGATTGTTGTTAAAAGTAGATACACTATTGAAGAAAATAAAGGTAATAAATCTATTGTTATTACTGAGATTCCTTTTGAAGTTAATAAAGCTTTAATGGTTAAGAAAATTGATGATATTCGTATTGATAAAAAGATTGATGGAATCAGTGAGGTTCGTGATGAGTCGGCTGCTGATGTTCGAATTGTTATTGATTTAAAGAAAAATGCTAATGTTGATTTGATTGTTAATTATTTACTTAAAAATACAGATATGCAAATCAATTATAACTTTAATATGGTGGCAATCGTTAATAGACGACCTAAGTTATTAGGGCTAGCTCAATGTTTGGATGCGTTTATTGTTCATCAAAAAGAAGTAGTTCGCCGTCGTACAGAATTTGATTTAGCTCACGCAAAAGCTAGATACCATATTGTTGAGGGCTTAATTAAATGTATTTCTATTTTAGATGAAGTAATCCGTGTTATTCGTGAATCTAAAAATAAGAGCGATGCTAAAGAAAACTTAGTAAAAGAATTTGAATTTACTATGGAACAGGCTGAAGCTATTGTTACATTGCAACTTTATCGTTTAACTAATACGGATGTTGTAGCTTTAGAAGAAGAAATGGCTAATTTAGAGAAAATTATTAATGGACTTACAGCAATCCTTGGCAGTGAAGATGTCATGAAGTCTGTTATGAAAAAAGACTTGCGTGATGTAAAGAAAGATTATCCTACTGAACGTCTTACAGACATTAAAGATGAAATTACAGAAATTAAAATAGATACAACTGCTATGATTCCTAAAGAAGATTGTGTAGTTATGGTTACTCGGGATGGCTATGTTAAACGTACTTCATTTAGAAGTTATACGGCATCTAATCCTGAAGATATTACTATTAAGGATAATGACTATATTTTAGGAATTTATGAAATGAGTACTTTAGATACTTTATTGGTTTTTACTACTCATGGAAATTATTTACATATTCCAGTACATATTTTGCCGGATTTAAAATGGAAAGATATGCCGAAACATGTAAGTAATGTTATTGAAACTTCACCAGATGAATCTGTTGTTAGTGCTATTCCTGTTACTACTTTCGATATTGATAAAAATATTGTTGTTACAACTCGAAATGGTATGATTAAGCGTAGTAAGTTGGCGGAATTTAAACTTTCTCGTTATTCTAAACCGATTAGTTGTATGAAGTTAAAAGAGGATGATTTAGTCATTGATGCTTTTGTAGAAGAAAAAGATACTTTATTTGTTACGACTGATAGTGGTTATGGTTTATCATTTAAAGTAGAAGAAGTTCCTATTGTTGGTGTAAAAGCAGCTGGTGTTAAGGCTATGAAGTTAAAGGATGATTATTTGGTTTCTATTAACCAATTTGTTCCTTCAGAGTCTGAATTTATCTCAATTATTACTGATAAAGGTACAGGTAAGAGAGTACGTTTGACTGAATTTGAAATTTCTACTAGAGCTAGACGTGGGTTATTATTACTTCGCGAGGTTAAGAGTAATCCATATCATGTTATTAAAACTTTTATTACGGATTGTAAAAATTATATTGGTATTAAAAATGGAGAAATTGAAACTTTGAAATTAACAGAATTAAATATTGCCGATCGATACTCTACAGGAGGACAAATATCTAAACATGAACTTGTTGACAGTTTCCTAATAGCAACGTTAAAAAGAAGAGAAGAAGTAGTACAGGAGAGTATTTCTGAGTTAGAAGGAACTGCAGAGAATGTTATTAGTAAGAAAGATAGAATTTCTTTAAAAGAAATTGATGATCGATTAATGACTATTGATGATTTTTTACAATAGGGGGGAGTTATGAATCAAGAATATCGAATATTAAATGATTATTTAAATCAATATTGTCTTGCCTTTGAACAGACTGGTTTTCTAGATTATGTCTCCTCTTTTTTAAGAATTTCTATCAAAATTAACGAATTAGTTCGAAAACATTATTGTTCTCAGCCAAATGAAAAAAAGCAGAAAATGATTTTTTAGATGAAGTTTGCACTAAACCTCTTGGTGGACTTGAAACGTTAGATTTGTGTAATCAGTTTATTATGCGTTACATGCCTAAATATCATGCTAAGTGGATTGAATATTTTCAAAATGGAGTTTTAGAATTTGCAGATATTGATGATGCTTTAGAACAAGGAAAATCTCCTAAGGGCTATATTTCTAGGCATTATTTTAAAAATAATCAAATGTATCGTGAGATTGATATTAGTTTAAAACATGATTATTGTGATCCTGCTAACGTAATCCATGAGTTTTGCCATCAACTTAATTTATCTGGACAAGGAGATACTTATAATAGATATCTTTTTTCAGAAATGATTTCTATTTATTTTGAAACTTTGATGTTTCGTTTTATGGAAGAAAAAGGATATGATTCAAAAGAAATTAGTAAGGCACAAACATTTAGAATTAAAAATCTATTGCCTGCTAGTTCTAATGCCAGTGATAACTTTATTTTTCTTCGAGATTTCTTGTTGTTTGGAAGCGTGTCTGATCAAAGTTTTTTGGATTCTAGAAAATATGGAATGTTAACATTTGAATCGTTAGATGGTTATCGATATATTGCACAAAAGAAGTTTTTCAGCTTGGAACAAGATGATGTAGGGGTATTGCAATCTAATGAATTCTTTGAACCAAATCGAGAAGTAAATGCATTTTATGCTTTTCGTTATGTATTAGGAACCGCTATTTCTTATTATGCTATTTCTAGTATGAGTGATATTTCTCCGAATAAAATATTAGCTTTTAACGATTGTATTTATCGTGGTGAGAATATGATTGATTCTTTAAAAGTGTTACATTTAAATATGGATGATGAAATTGTTCAGAAGATTTTAAATGGTTTAGAACAAGAATTTATTCGACATAAAAGTAATTTAGAAAGAGAAGATAATTTAAAAAAATAGTCTTCTTTTTTTGTTTTTTACATATAGTGTAGCAGGTGATATTGTGTCGAAAGAAAGTTTTAAGTCTTTCGCTAGGGAACATACTGAATTAGCTGATTATGTTTTACGCGGAAAGACAAGTTGGCAAAGATTATATGAATTGTATGAGATATATGGAGCGCGCAGTAGTATTTGGGATGATTATTTTTCTACTACCAACCTTGATTCTAATAGTAGAGAAAATGATGTTTCTGATCTTTCTTCTAGTCTTAAAGATTTAGTTGGTCATATAAAAAATATTGATTTGGATTCTGTTCAGAAAGGGATTGCTAATATTCAAAAAGCGTTGGGTGTTTTACAGGATATTGGGGTAGGACAAACAAATCCTGTTTCTACTTATGAGCCTCGACCTTTATATCAGCATTTTGATGATTGATTATGGATATTAAGACAATCCACCTTATTAAAAGTACTCCATTACTCCAATCATATTTAAGAGTTGATTCTTCTTGGTATAAATTATTAAATAGAAATCCTAGTTCATTAAAAGATTTAGAAAAAGTTGCAAAAAGATATTTTAAATTGACTTTCCCAGACCGTATTGAGCAATTAATTGGTAATATTGAAATGCTTTCTTCTTTTATGGATGTATTAAAATAAGTTTTGTGATAAAATAAAATTATGAAAGAATTAATGGAAAAATTAGAGCAATTGAAAAATGAAATATCTAATGAAGATGTTGTGAGAAAATATTTAGAAGCTAAAAAGGAAATATTTAATGACAAGGAGCTTATTTCAAAAATAGAAGAGTATAATAGAAGCTTTTCTACAAAACTGAAACAGGAGATTATGAATTCTCCTAGTTTTTTGTCGTATAAGGAAAAAGAGACAGATGTTAATGTATTGATTTTAGCTATTAATCAAAAGTTTAAGGAATTAAATTATACATTTGATTGTAGGAAGGAAGAGTAATGTGAAAATTATTAGTGGTAAATATAAGGGCCGTAATTTGAGTGGATTTGACCTTGTGGGTACTAGGCCAACGATGGATCGTGTCAAAGAAAGTTTATTCGCAATGATCCAAAATTCAATTAGTGATGCGTTGATATTAGATTTATTTGCTGGAAGCGGGAATCTTGGGATAGAGGCGTTAAGTCAAGGGGCAAAAAAAGCTTATTTGGTTGATAAAAATAAAAAAGCTTGTCGTGTTATTCAGAATAATTTGAATAATTTAGATATAAGTGAAGCTTCAGTTTTTTGTTTAGATTATTTGGAAGCTTTAAAAGAGTTTGAAGCTAAAGGGATTGTTTTTGATATTATATTTATTGATCCTCCCTATCAAACAGATTTGGTAGAGAAGAGTATTTTTCATATTATAAAGTTAAATTTATTGGATAAAAATGGAATAATAGTTGCAGAAAGCGATCAACTGGAAAAAATTATTTATCCGTCTTGCTTAAGAATTGTAAAGAGAAAAAAATATGGTGACAAATGGGTGGCTATCTTACGATATGTGTGATAAAATATTGGTAAGATAGGTGATTATATGAAAAAGTTAAACAATCGAGGTTTTGCTATTTCTACATTATTATATGGGCTTATGATAATGTCTTTATTAATTGTTTTGGCTTTGTTTGGCAATTTAAGTACTAACCGACAAAATACTGTGACTTTTGTTGACAAGGTTGAAGATGAACTTAATCGATTGAGTCTTGCTAATACGGAAGGAGAATATATTGGTGGGGTAGTTGATGCTCAAGGAAGACAATTTATTGTTCCAGATGCAGGATGGTATAAGATTGAATTATGGGGTGCTAGCGGAGGAACTGGTGCTAATGCTGGACGAGGTTCCTATACTTCTGGGATTATTTTTTTGGAAGATAATGATTATCTTTATTTTTATCTTGGTGCTCAAGGAGGAGCTAATGATACTTTTAACAGTGGTAGTACTGGTGGCGGTGCTAGTGATGTTAGGCTTATTTCGGGAGAGTGGAATGATTCTCAGTCATTAGATTCTCGTATTATGGTAGCTGGTGGTGGTGGTTCAACTGGTGATGGAGGAGCTATAGCTGGAAAAGGTAGCAGCCCTGGTACTCAGACGATGACTAGTGCTAGTAGTTCTGGTGGAGGAGGATACGGAGGATCTACTAGTACAGGTGGTGGCTCTTCCTATATAGCTGGGCATGCGGGCGTGCGCTCTTCTACTAATCAGACTGTTAAAACTTTTCAGATTCATCGTGGAAAATATAATTCTAGTGGTTCTATGGTGCTAGAGTCATATACCCCCGTTATTTATAATGGTATGATGATTTCAGGCGTCAACTCTGGAGTTGGTAAGTTTAAAATTACTAAGGTGTCTGATAATGACGTTAATACACCTCCTCGAAGAGGCAGTAATACTAAGCTAAATCAAGTTATGTATATCCAAGATTGCGTTACGGGATCTAGTAGTGGTACTAATATTGGAAAGTGGGTAGAAATACAAGCTATACGCAACGGTGTTCGCCAAGAACTAACTTATGTAGAAACTATTGGAGGGACCCTTAGTAATACTGCGCTTATTAATGATGGTAAAGCTGATGCACCTGGAACTTATGCTAGTATAAATGGAAGCGGTCGAAAATGTGTAATTTATCAATTGGAGAGTCCGATGGATTTAGATGAAATAGCGGTATGGCATAATTATTCTTATACTAGTTCATCATCTAGAGTAACTGGACACGAATTATTGGTAAGCGCTGATAAAAGCACGTGGGTTCCACTTAGAGTGGCTAGTAGTGATCTTTCTACTGTTGGTCAACAAAACGAATATGAAACTTCTGATGGTATTCGTTATAATACATTTCAATATGATTCCACTGGTGATTTGCCAGAAAACAATTATTATATTTTTTCTTCTGCTAGTGATAATAAGGTTTTGACCCTTCAACAGGAAGGTGACAACTTTGCTGCTACTATGCAACTATTTACAGGAGAAGATAATCAAGCGTGGAGAGTTTATAAAAATGGTGGTTATTATCATATTCAAAATGCTCAATTTCAGAAAGATTTTGTTGTATTGTCGTCTGAAGCGATGGTTTATTTGAATTCTCCTAATTTATCTTCTGTTAATCAAAACCTTACTATTACACCTTTAGGAAATGGATATTATACAATTTCTCCATATAATGCAGCTAATATTAATGTTGGGTATAAAAGTACGGCTTATACTCCGCTTTTCTCATTACCGGCTTCTTCTAATCATTTTGAGAGATGGAAATTTGTTGTAGCAAGTTATTAATACTTGCTTTTTTTTGAAAAAAGATTAGCACAAAACATTGACAAGTGCTAATAAGTGTCATATAATACAATTAGCACTCGTATAATAATAGTGCTAGCAGTAGGAGGCTGAAGTTATGTTAACGGATCGACAATGTAAGGTCTTGAAACTGATTGTTGAAAAATATATTAAAGATCCTATTCCAGTTGGTTCTAAGACAATATCTAAAACATTGAAATGTTCCAGTGCAACTGTTCGTAATGAAATGTCGGCTTTAGAAGAAGCTGGATTGTTGGAGAAAACTCATACTTCTTCGGGAAGAGTTCCTAGTGAAGAAGGTTACCGTTATTATGTTGATAATTTAATGGAACCTAAAAAAATGACTGGAGAAGATATGTTGAAACTTCAAACGGTTTTTCATAATCAACAGCTTGCTTTATCAGATGTCATAGTAAAGAGTTTACAGGTGATTTCTGATATGACTAATTATACTACAGTAGTACTTGGTAGTACTTCTCATGAGAATCTTCTTAAACAAATAGAAGTCATTCCTATTGATGATGTTAGTATAATTGTAATTGTTATTACTGATAAAGGTCATGTTGAACATAAGAATATTCGTTTACAAGATGTATCTTTGGATGAAGTTAAAAAGACAGTAAATTTAATTAATAATTTAATTGCTGGTACTCCTATTGATGAAGTTAGTGCAAAACTAGAGTATGAAGTGAAACCTATTATTGGTAAATATGTAAAACAACATGAGCAGCTATATAATGCTTTCTATCATGTGTTTAGCGATTTTACTAATCAAGAAGTGAACATTGTTGGAAAAAATAAATTCTTAAGTCAACCAGAATTTAGTAATATTGAGAAAATACGTACTGTGTTTAATAAATTGGAAAGTCCAGAACTTATTCATAGTATAGAAGAAGATGATGATAATAATATTAAGGTCTATATTGGTAGTGAAAGTAAAATTGATGATGATGTTACTGTTATCAAAACTAGATTTAAAAATGGTAATCAAGAAGGAACACTAGCAATTATTGGGCCTAAGAGAATGGAATATGACCGTGTTGTTTCGTTTCTTGAGTACATGAAAGAAAACATAGAAAGGTAGGTCTTTTATGGATAAAGAAGAAAAGTTGGAAGAAAAAAATCCTCAAGTAGAAGTGCTTGAGGAAGAAAAACCTATTCCTGGGGGAGTAAGCGAAGATAAAAAACAAAAGAAAAATAAGAAAGACTCTAAATTAAAAGAAGAAAATCAAAAATTGCTTGAACAAATACAACAACTGCAAGCAGACAATCAAAGTTTAATTGATAAAGTGAAATTAACACAAGCAGAACTTATTAATTATCGTAAAAGAAAAGATGAAGAAACTGCTAATATGTTAAAATTTGCTAATCAAGGTTTAATTACAGAATTAATTAATGTTGCTGATAATTTTGAAAGAGCAATTAAACTTGATGATAATGATTTGACTGATGAGTTATCTAAGTTCTTGGATGGATTTAAAATGATGTATGCAAATTTAATGGAAATTCTAAAGAAATTTGGAGTTGAAGAGATTAATCGTGTAGGTGAAGTTTTTGATCCAAATCAAGAGCAAGCTTTGATGACAGATTGTGTTGATGAGATGGATGACGATGTTGTTATTGAAGTATTATTAAAAGGTTATAAATTAAATGGTAGGGTGATTCGCCCTGCTTCAGTAAAAGTTAATAGTAAATAAAAGGAGAGATGATATATGAGTAAAATTATTGGTATAGATTTAGGTACAACTAATTCATGTGCTGCAGTATTGGAAGCTGGTGCTCCTAAGGTTATTCCAAATCCTGAAGGTAGTAGAACAACTCCCTCTGTAGTTGCATTTAAAAAAGGTGAAAGAATTGTTGGAGAGTCTGCAAAAAGACAAGCTTTAACAAATAAAAATACTGTAAGTTCTATTAAGAGAAAAATGGGAACTAGCGAAAAAGTAGAACTTGAAGGCAAAGAATATACACCAGAAGAAATTTCTGCTATGATTTTAAGTTATATTAAGGATTATGCAGAAGCTTATTTAGGAGAAAAGGTTGATAAAGCGGTTATCACTGTTCCTGCTTACTTCAATGATAGTCAACGTCAGGCTACTAAAAATGCAGGTAAAATTGCTGGTTTGGAAGTTGAACGTATTATCAATGAGCCAACAGCTGCGGCTTTAGCTTATGGACTTGAAAAAGATGAAGGTCAAACTATTTTAGTTTATGACTTAGGTGGTGGTACTTTTGACGTATCTATTCTTGAATTAGGTGATGGTGTATTTGAAGTTAAAGCTACTAATGGTAATAACCATTTAGGTGGAGATGATTTTGATGAAGCTATTATGGATTATTTAGTAAGTAAATTTAAGAAGGAAAATGGTATTGATTTATCTAAAGATAAAATGGCTATGCAACGTTTGAAAGAAACTGCTGAAAAAGCTAAAAAAGATTTATCTGGTATGCTTTCTACACAAGTATCAGCACCATTTATTGCTAAGGGTGATGATGGAGAACCTCTACATTTAGATATGACTTTAACACGTGCTAAGTTTGAAGATTTAATTTCTGATTTAGTAGAGTCTACACTAGAGCCAGTTCGCAAAGCTTTAAAAGATGCTAAGATGACTAAGAAAGATATTGATAAAGTTATTTTAGTAGGTGGATCTACTCGTGTACCTATGGTATATGATTTAATTACTAAGGAATTAGGAAAAGAACCATCTCGTGAAGTTAATCCAGATGAAGTTGTTGCTATGGGTGCTGCTATTCAAGGTGGTGTGTTAACAGGAGATGTTAATGATATTGTATTACTTGATGTTACACCATTATCACTTGGAATTGAGACTTTAGGTGGGGTTATGACTACATTAATTCCTAGAAATACAACTATTCCAGTTTCTAAGTCTGAAGTGTTCTCAACAGCCGCTGATAATCAACCTGCAGTTGATGTACATGTATTACAAGGTGAAAGACCAATGGCTGCAGATAATAAAACATTAGGAAGATTCCAATTAGGAAATATTCCTCCAGCACCTCGTGGTGTTCCTCAAATCGAAGTTAAATTTGATATTGATGCAAATGGTATTGTTAATGTTACTGCTAAGGATTTAGGTACTAATAAAGAACAATCAATCACAATTACATCTTCTACTAATTTAACAGATGAGGAGATTGAAAAGATGCGTAAAGAAGCAGAAGAAAATAAAGAAGCTGATGAAAAACGTAAAGAAGAAGCTGAAGTTAAAAACGAAGCTGAACAATTAGTATTCCAAACTGAAAAAGCTCTTAAAGATCTTGGCGATAAAGCTGATAAGAAAGAAAAAGAAGAAGCTGAGGATTTAATTAAAGACTTGAAGAAAGCTTTAGAAAATAACGACATGGATGATATCAAGAAATATAAAGAGAAACTTCAAGAAAAAGCTATGGCTTTAGCAACAAAAGTTTATGAAAATGCTGCTAAAGAAAGACAACAAGAAGAGTCAACAGAAGAGAAAAAAGATAGTAAAAAAGATAAGAAAAGTAAAAAATCTGATGATGATGTTCAAGAAGCAGATATTGAAGAAGAATAGTACAAGTAGTCCCTCGGGACTACTTACTTTTCTAATCTAAAGATATAAAAGGAGAAAATAATGGAAAAAGTCTTAGACCGAAGTGAAGTAAGAAAAAAAGATACTTGGGATGTAGAAAGTATATATATAAGTTTAGAAGATTGGCAACAAGATTATGAGAGTTGTAAAAGTAAAATAACTGCTTTAGATGAACAAAAAGATTCTTTTTTAAAAGATAGCCAGCACTTTAAAGAATTTATTTTACTTTCAGATCAAGTAGAAAGACAGTTGGAAAAAGTTTATGTATATGCTAACCTTAAAAACAATGAGGATACTGCAAATACAATATATCAAGAATTACTTGGGAAAGTTTCGAACTTATATCAAGAGTATAGAAAAAAAACAAATTTTGTAGTACCACTTATTTTAAAAGAGGATAAAAATAGAATTAGAAGTTTTGTAGATAGTGAAGAAGAGTTAACTCCTTTTCGCCATATGATAGAAGATATATTAAGATATCAATGCCATAATTTATCAGAAGCAGAAGAAAAGATAATGGCTGCATATAATACAGTATTAACTTCTGCTAGTAAAACAGCGGATATGTTAATGGATGCAGATATGCGGTTTGGTAATATTCAAGACGAACAAGGACATGAAGTAGAATTAACTCAAAGTAATTACAGTGTCTATCTTCGTAGTAATGATAGAAGAGTTAGAAAAGATGCCTTTGAAAAAATGAATCAAGTATTTGGAGGGTTTAAAAATACTTTAGCTTCTACTTTAGAAAGTACTATAAAATGTAATAGTACTACAGCTAGATTGAAGAACTTCGATAGTTCGTTAGAATTTTCATTATTTAAAAATAATATACCTGCTACTCTTTATCATAATTTAATTAGTGTAGTTCATAATAATCTAGAACCTCTATATAAATATTTTAATATTAAGAAGAATAAACTTGGTTTAAAAGAATTTCATCTGTATGATGGTTATGTATCAACAGTTAGTAACATTACAAAAAAGTATTCTTTTGAAGAAGGCAAACAATTAGTTATCAATGCTTTATCGATATTAGGGGAAGATTATATTGAGACATTAAAGAAATCCTTCACTGAAAGATGGATTGATATTTATCCTAATAGAGGGAAAACTTCCGGTGCTTATTCTTCTGGTACTTATGATACAAAACCATTTGTATTATTAAATTATACAGGAAGTTATAATGATGTATCTACGCTTGCTCATGAGTTGGGACATTCTATGCATAGCTATTTGGCAAATAAAAATAACGAATATACAAATGCTAGTTACTCTATTTTCTTAGCAGAAATTGCTTCAACAGTAAATGAGTTATTATTGTCTTATTATATGGAAGAACATGCTTCTACTAAAGAAGAAAAACTTGCTATACTAAATGAGAGACTAGATACATTTAAAGCAACTATTTATCGTCAAACGATGTTTGCTGAGTTTGAATTATATATGCATGATGAAGTAGATAAGGGCGAAGTCTTAACTGCTGAAAAGTTATGTGATAAATACTTTGAATTAAATAAATTATATTTTGGTAATGATGTAGTAGTAGATAATGATATTCGATATGAGTGGTTAAGGGTTCCGCATTTTTATAGACCGTTCTATGTGTATCAGTATGCAACTGGATTAGCTATTGCAAGTTATATAGTTAAAAATATTTTGGAGAGAAAAGAAGAATTTTGTAATAAATATTTAGAGTTTTTATCATCTGGTGGAAAAGACTATCCATTAGAAATTTTGAAAACAATTGATGTGAGTTTAACTGATACAAAAGTATTAGAAGAATCTTTAACATTATTTAAAGAGACGGTAGATACATTTGAACAGTTACAAAGTTAAATAAGGAAGTGATAAAATGGCTGAAAAACGTGATTATTACGAGGTGCTTGGTGTAAGTAAGAATGCTACACAAGATGAGATTAAAAGTGCTTTTCGTAAAAAAGCAAAACAGTATCATCCGGATTTAAATAAAGATAATCCTGATGCAGCAGAAAAATTTAAGGAAGCACAAGAAGCTTATTCTGTTTTGTCTGATGAATCTAAAAGAAAAATGTACGATCAATATGGTCATGCTGGGGTAGGAAATGGACCTCGTGGTGCTGGTGGCTATTCTTATCAAGGTTTTGATGCATCAGATTTTGATTTTGGAGACATTTTTGATTCTATTTTTGGTGGTGCAGGAGGATTTTCTGGTTTTGGATTTGGAGGAGGAAATTCTAATGCTCGTGGAAATAGGGCACGTCGTGGAAACGACGTATTAATGAGAATGGATTTAGACTTTAATGAAGCAGTATTTGGATGTGAGAAAAAATTCGATTTAGATGTTGTTGAAGATTGTGATGAATGTGATGGTAAAGGCGGTTTTGGAGAAGAAAAGTGTTCTACTTGTCATGGAAGTGGTACTATTACTTCAGAACAGCATACTATATTAGGGTCTTTCTTATCTAAAAGTACTTGCCCCGATTGCGGTGGTACAGGTAGCACTTTTAAAAGAAAATGTACTACTTGTAAAGGCAAGGGAAAAGTTAAGAAAAATAAAACTATTACTATCAGTATTCCGGCAGGTATTAATACAGGAGATCGTTTGCGTGTTAGTGGCAAAGGTAACCCTGGTACTAATGGTGGAGAGAATGGAGATTTATATTTAGAATTTGTGGTAGAAGAACATGAAGTTTTTGTTCGACAAGAAGATGATATTTATGTTGAAGTTCCTCTTACTTTGACAGAAGCTATTATTGGTTGTAAAAAAGATATTCCAACACTTTATGGCAATGTCAAGATTAATATTGCTGCTGGAACTAATAGTGGAGATAAACAGCGTATCAGAGGTAAAGGTGTAGATAATAAATATCGAAAGACTAAAGGAGATATGTATGTGATTTTTAAAGTTTATACTCCCAAAAAACTTTCTCGCGAACAAAAGAATTTGATTGAAAAACTTGCTAAAACGGAAATGGAAACTCCAGAAATTAAGGAATTTAATCAGTTTGTTAAAAACAATGATTAAAGTAGTTATACGTTAAGTATAATCAAAAATTTTAAAATCTATATAAATTAAAATATTAGAGGTAATTATACCTCTTTTTTTGATATAATTATAGTGGGTGAGATTATGAAAAAAGTTGTTAATGAGTATATTTTAGACTATTCCGTGTTGAAGAAATTTTATCGGTTGAATTTACAATCCAAGTTTTATTTGGTTTTATTAACACTGGTTTTAATTTCTACTGTTTCTTCGTTTTCGGAAAACGATATTTATTTTGGGATATTTAGTTTAGTTATTTTGATTTTAGGATGTTTTTATTATTTTTTTCTTCCTTTGCTTTTGGCAAAAGTTACTTATAGAACTTTTTCGAATCAAAGTAATGGAAAAGATGTGTATATAAAAGTTATTGTTAGTTCTAATGATATTATTATTGAAAATGAGAATTCAAAAAAGAGGGATGTTTATTCTTTACATAGTGTAAAAAAAGTTAAAATTGGAAAAGATGTATTTTGCTTATATACAAGGGAAAAAGTTCCAATACTATTTTTACAAAATGGATTTGTAAAAGGTGATAAACAACAACTATATTCACTATTAAAATTAGAAAAAAAGTGAAAAGCAACTAATATTTTACATAAAACAACTAAAAATTGGTGGAGCGCAACTGGTTAACATAGTATGATTTTTTCGAGGTGATGAAAAGGTGAAGTTTGGTGAAAACTTACAAAAATTGAGAAAAGAAAAAGGAATTTCTCAAGAACAATTAGCGGAACAATTAGGTGTGACTAGACAATCTGTTTCTAAGTGGGAGTCTGGTGCTAGTTATCCTGAGATGGATAAAATTGTTACAATATGTAATTTGTTTCATTGTGATATGAATGTATTAATTAATAAAGATGTATTGGAAGAACGTGAAAAGAAAGATGCTAGTAGCGTTGTTAGGAATGTGTTTCAAAACATTGCTGATTATATAAAGAAAACTATCTATTTGTTTGAACATAAAAGTTTTAAAGAGATTATAAAAATGGGAGCTCAAATAATAATTATTATTTGTGTTATTTTGTGTTTTTCTGTTCCTTTTATGTTGTTTAAAGAAATGGTTATTAGTTTGTTTTATACAGGTGATAATTGGTTTAGTGTTTTCTTTTCTAGATTTTGGAATTTTATTTTTAATGCTAGTTATGCGATTTTAGCTATTGCCACATTTTTATATATTTTTAAAGTAAAGTTTTTAGATGGAGAAGAGATTGTGATAGAGGAAGTTGATGATTTTTCAAACTCTGTTATCAGTGATACTTCAGAGGATAAAGTTCTTAAAGAAAACAAAAAGAAAAAAATAATAAAAGTAAAGCGTACTGAAGGATTTAGTTTATTGGATTTGCTGTCTCGAGCTATTACGGTGTGTTTAAAAGTATTTTTATTATTTTTGTTAATACCTGCAGTTATTGGTGTTATTATGTTGATTATAGCTTTTGTTTTATTAATAGTTTTAATCTTTAATGGCGTATTTTTGTTGGGACCAATTTTAATTGCATTGGGAATTACTATATTTTGTTTAGTTGTTATAGAACTGATTTTAGATTTTATATTTAATTTGCGATTTAATAGAAGAAGAGTCATTATTACTATTATTTCTTCTATTGTTGTAAGTGCTATTGGACTAGGTCTTTCTATTTGGTATTTTCTTAATTTAAATGTTATTAATGATGTCCCTAGTAATTTTAGACAAACAACACAAGAAGATATATATATGATGAATGATGATTTGCTTGTTCATTATGATTGCTACTATTTAAAATTTGTCGAAGATAATAGTATGACTGATCGAGTTAGAGTTAGATTGGATTATTATTCTGATTATCAAGCTGCAAAACTCGAAAAAGATAATAATGAAATTTATGTTAACTATGATACTATTAACACTATTAATATAAATGAGGTTACGGATAGTATTATTGAAAATTTGAAGGACAATAAATTATACACGTATGATAAATTGGGACATGTTTCTATGACTATTACTTCTAGTTCAAAAAATATTGAAAAGCTTAAAGAAAATTATCAAAGGCAATATCAATAGAATATGTATTTCATTATATAATAAGAGAAGTTTTTAACTTTTCTTTTTTGTTTATTATTTTTTGGAATACATTTATATTTTCCTAAATTATAAAAAAACAAAAGAGACTTTTTGATATGAACCCCGTTTCTTGGACATAGAAACGAGGTTTTATTATGTCTAAATTAAGTTATAAAGATAAAATTAATATTTATCAAGGAAGGAAAAATGGACAATCAATTAGTTATTTATCGTCTAAATATAATGTTCGTGCTAATAATCTTAATTATTTAATTAAATTAATAGATAGGCATGGATGTGATATTATCGAAACTTTCAAAAACAAACAATACTCAATTACTGAAAAACAAAGAATTATTAATCGTGTATTGTTAAATCATGAATCTGCTTGTTCTGTATCGATAGATGAAGGGCTTTTAAGTAATGGTATTTTATTTAATTGGATTCGAGAATATAAAAATATGGGTTATAATATAGTTGAACGAAAGAGAGGTCGTCCGACTATGTCCAAAACGTTAAAAAAGAAAGTAAAGGAAACTGATAAAGAAAAAATTAAAAGATTAGAAGAAGAAAATTTATACTTAAAGGCTGAATTAGAATATTCAAAAAAATTGAGAGCCGTTGTTCAAGCAAGGAAGAATCAACAACAGAAGAAAAAGTAAGTGTTGTAAGTGAACTTCGGCAAACATATCCTTTGATGATTCTTCTACAAATATCTAGATTAGCTAAATCTACATTTTACTATACTTTATCGAAAATTGACAAAGACATTAAAAATGAAGAAATAATTAATAAAATAAAGGCAATCTTTATTGATCATAAGAAAAGATATGGTTATCGTAGAATTACTTTAGAACTTAGAAATCAGGGGTATAATGTTAATCATAAAAAAGTCTATAGAATAATGGTTAAATTAGGGTTAAGACCATTAAAAAGAAATAAAAGAAAATATTCTTCTTATCAAGGAACCATAGGGAAAATTGCGGATAATCATATTAATAGAGATTTTGGAGCAGATAAACCAAATAAGAAATGGTATACAGATGTAACAGAGTTTAATCTACGTGGGGAAAAATGTTATTTATCGCCAATATTGGATGGTTTCAATGGTGAAGTTATATCTCACAATATTTCTAAAACACCTAATTTGGAACAAATAACTGATATGCTTAATAAAGCATTTGAAAAGAGTGATGATTTCAATGGATTAATACTTCATTCAGATCAAGGATGGCAATATCAACATCGATCATATCAAGAAAGATTAAAAAGGCGTGGTATTATCCAAAGTATGTCTAGAAAAGGAAATAGTATTGATAATGGAATGATGGAGAACTTTTTTGGAATACTTAAAACAGAAATGTTTTATGAACAAGAAAATAATTATAAAAATATAGATGAATTAATAAAAGCAATAGATGATTATATTAAGTATTATAATTATGATAGAATTAAAGAAAAATTAAAAGGATTGTCGCCTGTAAATTACAGATTACAATCCTCTAATTAAAATAATTTATAAACTGTCCAATTTTTGGGGTTCAGTTCATTTTGTCTCTTTTTAATAAATTAAAGTATGTAATATTCTATCTGTGTTTTTAAAATTAATTTTAGCAATTTCTCGTAGTTTATCCTCACCATATTTTTCTACAACTTCTTCTCCAATTTTATCTACATCTTTTCCAGCACCTTTTGGTAGAGGTATATGGATAGAGTCTGCTAATTTATCGAATTCTTTTAAAAAGATATATCTACTGATAATTGATGCGGCGGCAACTGCTAAGTTTTTATCTTCTGCTTTAGTCATAAATGTAATATTTCTTTGTATGTTTGGTATTCCTGTTAAATATTCATAATATCTTGTTTCTCTTGCAAATTCATCTACTATAATGTAATCAATGTTTGGCTTTTCTTCTGATATTAATTGGTATAGTACTTTGTTGTGGAGAATCGCTTTTATTTTGTTCATATTAATATTTTTGGTATATTTTTCATTATATTCTTTATTGGTTAAAATCATACTTCTATATTTTACAATTTTTATGAGTTCTGGAGTTATTTTTTTTATTTTCTCATCTGTTATTTTTTTTGAGTCCCCAACACCTAATTTTTCTAACTTTTCAACATCTTCTTTTTTTACGTATGCAGCTGTAACTACGATAGGCCCAAAGTAATCTCCTGTTCCTACTTCATCTGAACCTACAGATGAACAATTATGATATTTTTGATTTTTCTTTTTTTCTTCTTCTTGCTTTTCTTTTGTATTATCTAAAACTGTTCCCCACATAGCTGCATCTACATCAGCGCTAGTTCCTTGGAACATGGCTTTTCCAGATTCGTATAAAGTGATTACAGTATCTTCTTCTTGGGCTTGAAAGATAGCATATGGGATTTTTTTATCTCGAACTTTATCTTTATAATATTCAATCATTTTTTCTTTTGTTTCTTCATTTACTTTAATAACAATATTCATTGTTCCACCTCAAAATTATTATAGCACAAAACAAAAAAAACGTTTATAATAAAATAATAAGGAGTTGATGTTATGAATGTTTTAGATATTGTTATTGTCTTGATTCTAATTATGAGTGCAATTATTGGATTTAAGCGAGGGGCGATTAAAGAGATTGTTTCTTTATTAGGAATTATCATAGTTTTTGTTTTAGCATTTTCTTTTAAAGGAATATTAGGAAATGTTTTGTGTAAGTGGTTACCTTTTTTTAACTTCGCAGGTAATTTAAAAGGTGTGGTAGTTTTAAATATTTTACTTTATCAGTTGATTGCCTTCTTGATTATTTATAGTCTATTATTTAGCATATATATGCTTGTTGTTAAAATCTCTGGAATCGTTCAAAAAATTATCCATATGACTATTATTTTGTGGTTACCTTCTAAGTTAATTGGTGCGGTTGTAGCATTTATTACTGGTTATGTTATGGTGTTTGTAGTTTTATTAGCTTTGCTTATTCCTTTGAAAAATACCGATGTTTTTGAAAGCAGTAAGTTAGCCAATTATATTGTTTATGAAACTCCTATCCTTGCTGGTAGTTCTAAAAATATAAGTAATTCTATTAATGAAATTTATACCTTGGGAGAAGATTTATCTAAAGGTGACATTAGTAAGAATGAAGCTAATGTTGAAACTTTGGATATATTATTAAAATATAAAGTTGTTAGTCCCAAAACAGCTAAACAGTTAATAATTTTAGATAAATTGAAGGGTATTTCGGGTTTGAATAAAGTTATTGAAAAATATGAATAGTTTATACTTTTGAAAAAATATGATAAAATAAATATTATTAAGGAGGATGTTTATGAATTATATAAAAAGCGAGAAAGAATTTGATGAGGTTATTAAAAAAAGCAAAGTTATCGTGGATTTTTATGCGGAATGGTGTGGACCTTGTCAAATGTTAAGTCCAATTTTAGAAAGTGTTAGCAAAGAAATGAATTTAGATACTTATAAAGTAAATGTTGATGAAGTAGAGAGCGTTGCTAGACGTTATGGTATTATGTCAATTCCTACTATTATGATTTTTTCTAACGGTGAATTGATTAAGAAAAATGTAGGTTTTATGGATGAAAATGAGTTAAAAGAGTTTGTTAAATAACTCTTTTTTATTAGACAAAAAAGTATATATTTTTTTCTTTTATATGTTATACTTAATGTGTAAATAGAGAATAGGAGGCAATGAATGAAATACGTCTATTTATTTACTGAAGGCAGTAAAGATATGAAAAATCTATTGGGAGGAAAAGGGGCTAATTTAGCAGAAATGACTAATATAGGATTACCAGTACCTCGAGGGTTTACAGTCACTACCGAAGCTTGTACGAGTTATTATGATCATAATCGTAAGTTAACAGATGAAATTATGAATCAAATTGATGAGAAGATTCATAAGCTTGAGGAAATTACTGGAAAAACGTTTGGAGATCAAAAAAATCCTTTGTTAGTATCTGTTCGTAGTGGAGCTCGTGCTAGTATGCCTGGCATGATGGACACTATCTTGAATCTTGGAATGAATGATGAAGTTGCAGTAGGATTTAGCGAAGTTACGAATAATAAACGTTTTGTTTATGATTCTTATCGTCGTTTTATTCAAATGTTTGCAGATGTTGTTATGGAGTTTCCGAAGTCTTCTTTTGAAAGAAAATTTGATGCCATAAAGGAAGAAAAGGGAGTAGAACTTGATACTGAACTTACAGCTGAAGATTTAGAAGAAGTTGTTACTATTTACAAGGAAGAATATAAAAAATTAGCCGGTTGTGAATTCCCGCAGGATCCTAGAGAGCAATTAATGGCAGCCGTAGAAGCGGTATTTAGAAGTTGGATGAATGATAGAGCAATTACTTATCGTCGTTTAAATGATATTCCAAGTAGTTGGGGTACTGCTGTTAATGTTCAAGAAATGGTTTATGGTAATAGAGGAGATACTTCTGGAACTGGTGTTGCATTTACTAGAAATCCTGCGACTGGAGAAAACCGTTTGTTTGGCGAATATTTGATGAATGCTCAAGGTGAAGATGTTGTTGCTGGTATTAGAACGCCTCAATCTATCGATACTTTAAAAGAAGTAATGCCAGAATGTTATGAAGAATTTAATAAAATTTGTAAAATATTAGAAAATCATTATAAAGATATGCAAGATATGGAGTTTACTATTGAAGATGGAAAACTTTTTATGCTTCAAACAAGAAATGGTAAACGTACTGCAGCTGCGGCATTAAAAATTGCCGTTGATATGGTTGAAGAAGGAATGATTACAAAAGAACAAGCACTATTAATGGTTGACCCAAAACAGCTTGATCAATTACTTCATCCTATGTTTGACAATGCCAGTTTAAAGGCTGCAAAGTGTGTTGCTGAAGGTCTTGCTGCATCTCCTGGTGCTGCTACTGGTCATATTGCGTTTACTGCAGAAGATGTTATTCGTATGCATAAGGATGGCGTAAAAGATATTATTTTAGTTCGGTTAGAAACTTCACCTGAAGATATTGAAGGTATGAATCTTGCTCATGGAGTTTTAACTCTTCGTGGTGGTATGACAAGTCATGCAGCTGTAGTTGCTCGTGGAATGGGAACTTGTTGTGTTTCTGGCTGTAGTAATTTAGTTATTGATGAAGAAAAGAAGACTTTAACATTAAAAGATGGACGTATTTTAAAAGAAGGAGATTATATTAGTTTAGATGGTAGTACTGGTAAAGTGTATGCTGAACAAGTTAAAACTGTTGATGCTAGTATTACAGGAAATTTTGAAACATTTATGGAGTGGGCAGATCAATATCGCACATTAGAAGTTCGTACAAATGCCGATACTCCTAGAGATGCATTACAAGCTAAAAAGTTTGGTGCTGAAGGAATTGGACTTTGTCGTACGGAACATATGTTCTTTGATGAGGAAAGAATTTTTAATTTCCGTAAGATGATTACTGCTACTGACTTAGATTCTAGGGAAGCGGCTCTAGAAAAGATATTACCTTATCAAAGAGAAGATTTTGAGGGATTGTTTAGAGCTATGGATGATAGATGCGTTATTATTCGTTTCTTAGATCCACCACTACATGAATTTTTACCTAAAACAGAAGAAGAAATGAGACCACTTGCTGATAGTTTAGGAATTACTTATGAAACATTAAAAAATAGAGTAGATTCTTTAAAAGAATTTAATCCTATGATGGGACATCGTGGATGTCGTTTAGCTATTACATATCCAGAAATTGCAAAGATGCAAACTAGAGCTGTAATTGAAGCGGCAATTAATGTAAAAAAAGAAGGAATCAATGTTCATCCGGAAATTATGATTCCATTAGTTGGTATTGTAAAGGAATTACAATTTGTTAAACAGGTAGTTGTTGATACAGCTAAAGAAGTTATGGACAAAGCTGGAGTTACAGTTGACTATAAAGTTGGTACAATGATTGAAATTCCAAGAGCTGCGCTTTTAGCTGATAAAATAGCCGAAGAGGCAGAATTCTTTAGTTTTGGTACTAATGATTTAACTCAAATGACTTTTGGATTCTCTCGTGATGATGCTTCTAAATATTTAAGTGATTATTATCAAAAAGGTATTTTAGATCAAGATCCGTTTGCTACTGTTGATCAAGATGGTGTTGGAAAGCTTATTGATATGGCGGCAACGCTTGGTAGAAAAACTAGAAGTGATTTGGAGCTTGGTATTTGTGGTGAACATGGTGGAGATCCTAAGACAATCGACTTCTGTCATAGAGTAGGATTAAATTATGTATCTTGTTCTCCATTCAGAGTACCTGTTGCTAGACTTGCTGCTGCTCAAGCTGCTATCAAATCCGCTGGGAAAAATCAATAGAATATAAAAAAGAGTTCTTTGTTAGATTAATTTTTATAAAAGACGATAAAACAAAATCGTCTTTTTTTATTGAAGAAAAACAAAATAGATTAACTTTAGAATTGTTATATAAAAATTATCTTGGTGAATATAGTAGCAAAATATATTATTATGATAATTTATTTGAAAAATAATGTAAATCTAAATCTTTGTTATAAAAATATAGAAAAAATTGAAGTGGTTTATTTATTTCTAGGAGGAGAAATTTATGTAATTTATTGTGAAGAAAATAAAATTAGTTTTTCCTTAGATAATGCTAACTATAAGTTTTCTAAATATATTAGTGAATATGGAGCTACAGGTTTTAGATTTAATTAATAAAATATAATTTAGAAATTAATATAACTTGATAGTAAGATAATAAAATATATTTAATTAGTGTGATATAATAATCAAAGGAGTTGGAAATATGATTTGTATAGATGATGCAATAGAAGAAGCTAAGAAATTAGATGATATAAGTGTTGGCGGATCAGCGTGTTATGATCTTGGAAATGTTGTTTTAGTAAAATATATTTTACCATTAAAATATGTTAAACCTGGATATAGAGCAAGAGAAAATCAAGAAATTGTTATGAAGGGCATTAATGAAAAAGCGTCAATGGCTGTTAATACACCTCGACATCTTGATATGAAGCGAGTGGTGGAAGGCGAAGATGACGTTTGCTATGTTTTACAAGAAAAATGTAGAGGTAAGTGTGCTGGTTTAATGGCTAAATATGGAGCCCCAATAGAAAGAGTATTAAGTGAAGTAGAATTTGTTAGTTTGATTCCATTTGAGCAGTACAGAAAATTAGTGTCTGATGCGTGTATGTTGTATGAGATGGGATATGAAGCGAAAAATAAGAATTTATTCTATGATGCAGAGACTGGATTTTGGTTTATAGATTTTATTTATAATAGAGAAGATAATAAGTTTGACCCTAATGATCCTAAGAAAATATTTGAAACAATTAGATATGTGTGTCCTAGCCCATTACAAATTGCTTCTTCTTTAAGTTATGATGCCGTAATTTCAGATGAAGATGCAGCGAAACTTGATAATTTAGTTCGAGCTTCTAAAGCCAAGTTTTTATTAGCTTGTAAAAAAGAAATACCAACATTTAATAAATATGAATTCTTCTATTTATTAGGAGAAAGTGATAATTATAAAAGATATTTAAGAGATAAGGGCTTTATTAATCGCGATTTACTTATTGTAAGTGAAGAAGATTATGAAACGTATAGAGAATTATGCGGGTATGTTGTAAACGTTGTTTGTCGTGAAATTGCTGAGGAAGGGAAAGAATATTGGGATATTGAAACAAACAGTATAAGAATTGAATCTGATGTATTTAATTTAAGTAGATTCTATGGAAAATATATTTGTAAAGATATCAATAGAGGAGACTTTGAACATGAATATCAATATGATTTTGCTATTAGCGAGGCTTATATTAATAATATGATGGATACAGTATATGATACTTTACGTTCGATGGAATCAAATGTTAATATTACTAAATTCATTGCAGAATATCAAGCTAGAAAAGATAGTAATCGTTTTGGTAAATAATTGTAAGCGGCAAAATTATGATTGTTAGGGGAACGAATTGTTACGAAAATGGTAAGAATGAGAATTTAGTTTTAATAACTGGTGATGTCGGTAACGCAGTGAAATATTATAGTGGTAAATTTAATCAAAGCAATGAATATAAAAGAAAGACTAAAATTATGATATTTTGTGCTATAATGATAGTAGGTTGTATAGTAGAGAGAAGTGGAAAAATGTCTAAAATTGTATGGAAAGGTATAATAAAGAGTGAGAGTGATTTCCCTACTTCTGATATACCTACAAGTGCTAAAAAATTAGATAGTGAAGAAGATATGATAAAAATGCAAGTGAAAGCATTACCTTTTATGATTCCATCTATCTTAATTTGTTTTATATGTATATTTATAAAAACATTTATAGCAAATGAAAAGGTAATAAATGTAGGTGGTCTATTTATAGGCGTTGTCATAGGATTTTTGTTAATATTTGTTCACGAATTGTTACATGCTGTTGCTTTTCCAAAAGATGCAACGGTATACATAGGTATAATGCCTAAAAGTTTAACGGCGGTAGCTCTATCTTCATGCCCGGTAAAGAGAAATCGTTTTGTATTTTTAAGTATATTACCAATTATTTTAGGACTGGTTCCATTAGTTATATTTTGTTTTAGTAGTAGTGACTTAAAACAATTAAATGGCATACTGTTTGGAATGTCAATAATGGGAATGGTAAGTGTTTATCCTGATATTTATAATGTATTTAATATTTTAAAAGTAGTGCCAAAAAACGCTATAATTCAAAATAATAAAAATTCGACCTATTATTTTGAATAAAAAATGTAAAAGTAGCGAGTCGTAAGGAGTTATGATAATTTATGAGTATTGTTTTAGTAAATACAATAATAAGCAGTATTATGCAGATCTTTTTATTTTCTTTAGTGACTTTGATATGGTGGTTAGCTACTGCAAGAAAAAAAGAATTGTTTTTTAGTTGGGTTGGACTAAAAAAAGATAAAACATGAAAATAGAAAAGAATCAATTATTGTTATGTTTATAATAGCGGTAAGTTATATTGTAATTTCCTCTATTATAATTTATTTGATAAAAGATGTTGAAACAGCAGTATCTGAATTTAACGGAATGGGAATAAAAGGATTATTACCTGCGCTTATCTACTCGGTTTTTAATACATCATTGCCAGAAGAACTGTTATTTAGAGGTTTTTTGCTGAAGAGATTGGCTAACAAATTCGGTTATATGAGTGCCAATATTATTCAAAGTGTAATATTTGGCTTATTGCATGGGGTTATGTTTTTTAATGTGTTAGATGTAGCAAGAGTTTTGCTTATAGTGTTTTTTATAGGAATTATAGCATTTAGTATGGGATATCTAAATGAAAAAAAGGCCAATGGTTCAATTTTACCTAGCTGGTTTATCCATGCTCTTTCTAATATATTTGCTTCAATTGTAGCGATGTTTTCTTTGGCATAAGGAGTGATTTAAATGTTAATTATTGGAATAATTGTAAGTATAATTTCATTTTTGCTAGTACTATTTCCTAAATTCTTTTTGAATTTAAAATCACCAGATACTGCTTTTTTACAAATACAAAAAATTCATAATAAAAAACAGGTAATTCTCTTAACTAAAATTTGGGGAGTTCTTTGTTTGATAGTTGGAATAACTTTGATAATACTGTCATTGACATAAATTATAATTTAACAGGTTATGAAATTGGTAAGTGGGATGAGGTGATGACGGTTATTGATTTTATAATTGAATTAATTAGGAAACTGTTATTTTATTAGTTTTGATAAGATGACAGAATAGGAGGTATTATAAAAAGAATAAACAGTAAAGGATTTACTTTAATAGAATTATTAGCGGTAATAGTTATTATTGGAATTTTAATGATGGTTGCAATCCCATCTATGACAAGATATATTGAGAATGCCAGAAAATCTAGCTTTTTAAATATTGCTCAACAATATGTTAATGGTGCTAGAAATATGTGGTTGCTAGAAGATGTTACTTGTGGTAAGAATAAAGTAAGTTCGCTATCAAATTCAGAAGGTACATATTATATACCGATTGATACAACAGATTCTTCTTTACCAGTATTGTTGGAGTCTGGGGGTAAATCTCCATGGGGGGAATGCGGATTTGTTTGGTTATGTAAAAATAAAAGTAGAACGAGATAGTAATGAAAATCAAACTACTAAATATTACATTTATCTAACAGATAAACAAGGCCATGGTATTGTAAATGATCAAAAACAGTCTGACAAATTAGAAAGAGAAGATGTAAAAGTTAAAGTCGCGACTATTAGGTCAATTCCTGCGGAAACTTCTTTTGCTTGTCCATATAAAGACTCTAGTGTAACATCTTTTGCGGATGACTCTTTGGATACTATTATAGCGGCTGTTAGAAACAATAATACTGAACTGTATCATGTTGGAGATACCAAAGAAGTAGATTTAGGAAAACTTGGTGTTCATGTGTTAAGGATAGCTAACAAAGAAACTCCTGTGGAATGTAGTACAGAAGATTTTTCTCAAACAGCATGTGGATTTGTATTAGAATTTGCAGATCAAATTACTGGTCACCCGATGAATTTTACAACTACCGAATATCCAAAAGGTTTTAATAAGGGGGGCTGGCCTGCTACTGAGATGAGGAGGTACTTGCAAAACGAATTTTATCAAATGTTACCCAATGATTTAAAGAATGGAATTATTGATACTATTGTGATTTCCAGCCATGGTCCAGAAGACAATAGTAATTTTAAGTCAATTGATAAATTATATTTATTATCAACAAAAGAAATATATGGCGTGGATCATTATAGAGATACTTTAACTAATCAAACTCGACAATTAGACTACTATAGACAAATTGGTGTAACGGCATCTAATGTGACTGGTGCATTTAAGGAATATCAAGGTGCGCCAAGGTGGTTCTGGTTACGGTCTGCTACTAGTCATTATATAAACGGTTTTTATGTTACGGTAAGAACGTCTCTAGATGATGAATCAACTTTGTATAATGCTGCGCGCGTAACTGGTGGTGTTTCTCCAGCTTTTCGTATAGGTTAAAAATGTTGGGATTTAAGTAATATACTTTTGAATAAAATCTATATAGGTTAAGTGATATTATGGACTTTAGTGAAAATTTTAGGAATATTGCTGTTATCAGGCATTATTAACAAAAAAGGTGATTAAGGCTAAATTAGTTTGATTTAGTCTTTTTTGTAGTATACAATAATTAATAGATAAGTATTTATTTGTGTAGATGTTTATCTATAATTATTTAGGAGGTAATTCATATGAAATATAAATGTATGTTATGTGGATATATATATGATGATGAAAAAGAAGAAATTAAATTTGCAGATTTACCTGAAGATTGGACTTGTCCACTATGTGGAGTTGGTAAAGATATGTTTGAATTAGTTGAAGATGTAGTTGAAGAAAAAAAAGAAGAGGATACATTAAGCAATGCTGTTCAAATAAGTGAGAATAATGTTTCAATAGAAAGAATTAATTCTAACTGTATTAATTGTGGTTTGTGTGTTAGAACTTGTACAGTAAAAGAAGGAATGACTTTTGATAAAAATAGTGAATTATGTGTGAATTGTGGACAGTGTATTCAAACTTGTCCGGTTAATGCATTGATTCCTAAAGATGATAGAAAAAAATTATATGAGGCATTAGAAAGTAATAAAATAACTATTGCTTATACATCACCGTCAGTTAGGGTTTCATTTGCCGAATGCTTTGGAATGGAAGTTGGAACTTTCTCACAAGAAAAATTAATAGGTGCATTAAGATTGTTAGGGTTTAAGTATGTATTTGATACTACTTTTGCTGCAGATTTGACTATTATGGAAGAAGCTAATGAATTAGTGAATAGGATAAAAAATAATGGTAAGTTACCAATGTTTACTTCTTGTTGCCCAGCGTGGATTAAATATGCAGAACAATTTTATCCTGAAATTTTGGATAACATTTCTAGTTGCAAAAGTCCAATAGGAATGATGGGGAAAGTTGTTAAAGAGTATTTTTGTAAAAGTAATAATATAGATAATGCATATACTGTGGCTATTACTCCATGTACTGCTAAAAAATTTGAAATTACACGAGAAGAAATTGATGGAACGGATTTAGTTATTACCATATCAGAATTGGTGAAAATAATTAAGGAAAAAAATATAAAATATGAAGACATACCAGAATCTGATTATGATAGTGTTCTTGGAGAAGGTAGTGGTGCTGGTATTATTTTTGGAAATACTGGCGGAGTTATGGAAGCTGCTCTAAGAACGGCTTATAATATGATTACAAAAGAAGATCTTGATGAAGTGGTATTTCATGATGTCAGAGGATATGAAAATGTTAAAGAAGCTACCATTGATGTTGGCGATTTAACCTTAAATGTTGCTGTTGTTCATGGTATTACTAATATAAAGAATATAATTGAAGATATTAAAAATAATAGATGCAAATATCATTTTATTGAAGTAATGAATTGTGAAGGTGGTTGTATTGGTGGCGGAGGACAACCTAAATTGTTTTTAGAAGAGGAACAAATGTTAAAAGAAAAAAGAATTAAAAGTTTGTATGAAAGGGACCATACTTCAAAAATTCGTTGTAGTTATAATAATCCAGATATTATTTCTATTTATAAAAAATTCTTTCAAGGTGTTGGAAGTCCTTTAGCAAAAGAATTATTACATACAACCTATATTAAGAGATAAAAAAATATATTATTGAATTTTATTTATGAGTGATTTTTATCACTCTTTTATATTACTGTTTATTGTATGGATTTATTGATAATTATTGTAGTTATACGTTTTTTAGAATTTGTAATTGATATTATATTTTAAAGTAAAATTTATTTTGATTATGTAGTTTTTGTAATTTTATATATAAAAATGTGAAATAATATTTTTGAAATGTATGAAATTTTTTGATATAATAGTTAAAGAATAATGAGGTGATTTTATGAAGGTAGTGTGTGTTGGTCATTCTACGTATGATACAACTTTACCTATGGATTTTTATCCAACTGAGAATTTGAAATATAGAATAAACAATCATATTGAGTGCGGTGGAGGGCCAGCTTCTAACGGGGCATATTTGCTTGCTAAATGGGGAATGGATACCACTATTATGTCGGCTGTAGGAGATGATTATTATGGTCATCAGGTGATAGAGGAGTTTCAAAAAGTTGGGGCTTGTACTGATTGTATTGAGGTGCATTCTGGATACATGACTTCTAGTAGTTATATTATTGCTAATCGGGCTAATGGTAGTAGAACTATTATTACTTCTAAAAAGAATCCTATTCGAAAACTTAATCATAGCGGTGATATTCATGCAGATTTAATCTTGATCGATGGAGAACATCCTGAAACTGCAGAGAAAGTGTTGATTGCCAATCCACAAGCAATTAGTGTGATTGATGCTGGAAGGTTGACGGAAGATACTAAGCGATTAGGAAAATTAGTTAAATATGTTGTTTGTTCTAAAACATTTGCTGAAGAATTTGCTTCTCAAAAAATTGATGTTAATGATAGAAATAGTCTTATTTATTGTTATGAAAAATTGCATGAATATTTTCAAAATACAATAATAATTACGTTAGAAGATAAAGGAAGTTTTACCAAATTACAGGATTATGAAATTTTACCTACTGTATCGGTTAAAGCTGTTGATTCTACAGGTGCCGGAGATATTTTCCATGGTGCATTTACGTATTTTATTGGCAATGGCTATTCGTTGAGATCTGCGGTTCACTATGCATCTATTACTTCTGCTATTTCTGTTACTAGAGTGGGAGCGAGATTTTCTATTCCTGAACTTTCGGAAGTGTTAGATTATGAGGAACTTATATAACCAGTATCCTGTTTTGGATTTACATGGATTTGATAGGGACTACGCTAGAATTATGATTAATGATTTTATTAGAGATTGTTATATTATGAAAGTATCTCATGCTATTATCATTCATGGCGTTGGTTCTGGAGTTTTACGGAAAACTACTCAGCAAACATTAAAAAACAATGAGTATGTAGAAGAAGCAAGACTTGATATTTTTAATGGTGGTCAAACAATTGTTAGATTGAAATTACATTAAATCTTGATTTTTTAGGTAAAAAATGTTAGTATAATACATGTAATTTTCGATAGGAGGGGTCGGGTGTATAGAAATCTATATGAAAAAAGAGGATTTCCATTCAAAAATTTTCTATTAAAATTTATTTTGGTGATTTTTTTGTGCTTTTTGAGTATTCACTTATTACGGGTGGTTAGTCAACCTGTGGTTATTACTAATAGGGAAAAATTACATGAACTTTTTCCTTCCTATGTTTCTCAAAAATTTATTAATAATTTAGACGAAATGAAAAAATCAGTAATTTCTTATTATACAGTTGAGAACCTTCCGAAAAATATGGGTGAATCTAATACTATGTCTTTGAAAAATATGATTGATCAAAAATTAATTGTTGATTTAATTGATAAAAACAATAAATTCTGCGATGAAGAAAAAAGTTATGTTAAAGTTACCAAATTAGAAAATGGCTTTTTATTGAAGGTTAATTTGAAAGATAGCGAAACGAATGATTATATTCTAACTTATTTAGATTTTTATACATATTGTGATTCCTATGTTTGTGAGAGAATGCTTGATTAGTGTAATTTGATTTTTCGTTTTATTCAATGTATTAGTAGTATTTCTAATAATACTGCACACTATATTTAGAATGAAAAGGTTAGTCAATACAGAACTGCTATTATTGAAAATCATAATTTTTTATTATATTCAAATATTAAGTGAGGGGATAGGTATGGATTCTAAAATTTTAAATATTGTTACGTTTACTGATCATGAGGTCAGTGTTATGGGGGAGCGTAAGTATGTTCGAAAGGCTGCTATTTTTTATGATGATGGACTAGTAGATTATGTTTCTATTGTGAAGGCTTTCAGAACGGCTTGTCAAACAAAGATTAGAATTTCAGAAATTACTTTAGACGAATTTTTAGATAATTATGATAATTATCGTCAAATTGCAGATTTTGATTTTATTGAACAGGATGTGATCGATGTTCCCCCTATTGAAAAAAAGAATTTTATTGTTCGAACGTTTGGCAAGATTACTGGTTTTTTTAAGAATGCGGCTAATAAATGTTATAGTCAACTAGAAAAACTTGCTGATTGGCTTACTGTTCATGTGGTTAGCAAGGTGGATAAAAAAATAAAACGTATTAAAACAAATAGAAAAAACAAGAAAGGTTCTTTAGATACTGATCATGTGCAGCAGAAAAATGAGTCTGATTTAAATGTTGGTAGTTTCATAAGCCAGGAAAATGAAGCTAATTTTAAAGGTGGTTCTAGCTTATCTAGCACTAATGAATCGTATGAGTGCACTTTTGATAAAGGCTTAAATTATGGATCTAGCGCTGCTTTTTCTCAACAGTCTAGTACTTTTGAATATTATGTGGAGTCGTTGGGATACTCTATTGTCGATGGTTATGATTCTAGCTATAGTGCAGAATATATTTCTGGGAAACCACATGTTTATGTTAAAATACCTAATAAGCCAAAAAAACACTAGATACAACTTGTATAAGTATTTTTCCATTGTATTTTCAGAATAATAGGTAAATTATGAACTAGTTAATGATTTGTTGACTTTTGCGGAGATTGTTGTGTTTCTATAATTATCAAGGTTGTTTTATCAATAGAAACTGTTCAATTTAGCTCTTTAACTAATAAAGCTGAAATGAAAAAGTAAATTCCACTTTGAAAAGTTAAATTCCATACTTGACTAATATTTTTCTAAAATTATTATGATAGTAGTGGATTTTTTCTTTTTTTTCGTATAAAATACTGGTGAAAGCACTAAAATAACTAAATTTTAGTCACTATTAAAAGAGGTCGAATTTTAATAAAATGTTTTGAATTTTAGAATTCCACCCCATAGTTTAATATTAATAGTAGATGGTGCTTATCATTTAGGTTAACTTATTTTTTTAATAAACGGGTAGATAAGTTAACATTGTTAGGTTCAATTTCTTGAATACCTAATTTGTTTATGGTGTCTTCACCATAAAGTTTACTGAATATAGAGTATGGTGACTCATTATTCAGTTTTTTTCTTTTGTAAGAATTAATGTGTGACATCATTAAATTAATGTCTTCTTGATTTAACTTATCAAAAGAAGTACCTTTTGGTAATATTCTTCTAAGTAACTCATGATTTACTTCACAAGAACCTTTTTCATAAGGACTAGATGGATGGCAATAAAATATTTGTGTTCTTTTTTCTCCAGTACCAAGATTAAATTCAATTTCAGTAGGATTAGAAAACTCAGAACCATTATCAGTTAGTATTAAAACAAACAATTCTTTGAACTTATCTATTCCCAATGTATTTTGAAGATAATTAAAGATATCAATAACAGATTGAGCGTCATTATGATTTCTAATAAAAGCTAGCATAAAAGAACAATTGACAAAGTGAATAGTAAGTAACACTTTACCTCCTTTTATCCCTTCAACAGTATCCATTTGGACAATGGGAGTATCAGGGTGTTTTTGCATATACTCTAAAAAGTCTTCATAAGTTCTTCCAACAAGACAAGTCTTATCTATTTTATAAATAGCAGTTTTTTTCTTTCTTGGTCTAAATCTAACTTTTCTAGGTAAATCAATATTTCTAATATCTAAAAGTCCTAAATCAATAAACTTATAAATAGTCTTATCACTAAACATAATTTTGTTTTTATTATTTACTAAAGCTTGATGAATGGACTGATTTTGAATTTTAATTAAAGGAACTAAAATAGAATTAAGGTAATCTATTTCAGATTGATCAATCCAAAGTCCTTGTCTAGTTTCAATTAAAACATCTCTATATTCTTGAAAGGCAAAAGTAGCATCATAGATATGTTTCGTTAAAGTACATTGAGTTTTTTGCTTACATCCATTACAAACATAGGGAGGTTTATCAAGTAAAGGACATTTTTCTTCTTTAAAATTTACGCAATTAGAAATAACACAAGTTTTACCTCTGTTAGGGCAAGAGTGTCTGTAAAGGCAATTGTTGAATCTTCTACCGACAGAACCAGTATTCATAACTCTATAATGGTTTCTAATTTCTTTAGAAATGGTAGTACAGTCTTTGTTTAAAAGTTTTCCAATATATTTAAATGACTTGGATAAAGAAAGATTATTTTCAATAATCAATCTATCATCAAAAGATAAATGCTTATTATTTGGCATAATAAAACTCCTTTCTTGAATAAGCACCATCTGAAGCATATTATAAGCATTTGAATAGATAAATTCCACAATTAAAGTTTGAACAGTTAAATTCCATTTAAGGGTAGAATTTACTTTTTCATTTCACTTTTAACTAATAAATTTTATAAAAAAATGTCAATAATTTAGGAAAATGTCCCGAAAAAAACTAAACATTAGTGAAAAAATATGTTTATAATTTAGGCA